>WFQD01000155.1 GCA_015487265.1 Sulfurimonas sp.
GAGATTTATGGGCGATTTTGCTTTTTTGCCAACAGCAGTAATACCAATATCGAATATAAAATTATCCTCGCTGATTGAATACTTGTCTATAAATTTAAACAAGCTTCGGATTTGAGTATAATAGTTCTTTTGAGTCCACTCACTATAATCTTGAAAATTGAGCTTTATATAATTGTTGATAAAGTTTGTATCAATATCTCTTAGCCGTTCAATCTTTTTAGATTTTGAAGCGTACTCATAAAACTTTAGAAGAGGTGTGCTAAAAGTGCCTACGCCCTGAATACCATTATTCTTAATATCTAGTGCTACACGTCTAAGTTCTTTATGCGATTTAGCTTCCACTATAGAGAGTTGCCACATTTTTCTGTCAAAGTATTTAAGGTCGTTAAGCTCTGCTTGTTTTTTATCGTCTGTATAGCCTTTATTGACTTTTTGAACCTCAACTTTGTTTTGCAAAAAATATTTAATCCATAATAATAAATCTGGCGATAATTTTTTATTTGGTTCTAATTGTTGTTTTTTCATAGCTATCTGGTGCTTCCCTGTTATATTAATCTTTTGAAATTGTCATTGTGGTATGGGTTTTTATAATATCTTTTGTCTCAACTTCTTTAGTTGACATAAAATACCCAAAAGGTATCATCTCGAACCCATCTATAGACCTTAAGCTATCTATTTTTGTATTATCCATAACAACAAACTCTATATCATCACAAAACATTGTCTCAAAATGTTGTGTTTTTTCATACACGCCATCAATTTCTTCTAGGTTTGTAAACTGCTTTATATAATCTTCCGACTTTTCAGGCGGAGTAATAATATGAAGTTTATCAATTTTGGTTCTACTTACAAACCCATACCCTATGTTTTTGATAATCATTTCGTTGTCTTCTGATATGGTAAAAATACTGTCGCTTAGGTCGCTAAGTATTCTATCTTCAATCTCTTCAACTGTTGTCTTTCTTTTTGTTCCCAAATCGTGATTAAGCACACCTTCAATATCAATATATATGGCATTTGTACCTACGATTCTATAGAGAGTGGTAAACTGATAGAATATATCTGTCTTTGGTGTCTCAATACGAACAAGAGGCGAAATCTCATTAAGAAAGTTTTGATATTTTGATGAGGTGTCGTCTTTTAAAAGGGTTACTGAAAATATCCCTCCAATATTTTTTGCAAAGGTATTTTCGTCTTTGATGGTAATACCTCCAAGTATGTCTTTCTCAAGAAAGGTTGCGTATTCTTCATAACAGCATCTATCTTCTTTCCCAAAACCACTTGATATGAAAATTCGTTTATTGTCTTCACAAACAACATAGATATTTACATCTCTGTCTTTTAGTGTTTTAATTGAGTTTTTAAGTTCATCGGAAGAAAACCGTTTTGTAAACAAAAGTTCTCTTATTTCCCAAAACAAAACACCTTTTTCTTTATCAAGAGACACATATTGACCAAGAACACTATCTATTGGAACAACATCAATAACCTCATCGTAGAGTGATTTTATTTTTTTTGATTTAACAACTGCACGAACACCACCAAGAAGAGGTATTGAGGTGTCACATATTTTTTTATTGTTACTATCTTTGATATATTTTTTAATATTGCTCTCCCCAAGTCCATGATGAACAAAAGGAGAGAAAAAGTTTTTGTGTTTTTTTAGATTCTTATACAAAGATACATCACCAATAAAAATAAATCTTATACCAGACAATGAAGCTATTGTTTGCAAATAAGAGAGTGTTTTATTTTTTTCATCTTCTTCAAAAGCGAAGATTTTATTTGCATTTTTTACATAAAGATAATCGGTTCTTACAATTCTTTCACCAAAAGTCTTAGCAATATCTATAATAGCATTGTTGATATTTTCTCTGTCTATCGGAGTCCAAATATTCTGTATTATCTCATTGATAACATCATTTGCATTTTGAAACCCATCTTTAATAATGACCTCCCGCAAATGCAATGTTTTTATATCAAAAAACTCCGATTCTTCTTTGCTTTCTCTGTGCTTCCAAAAATTTTTAGAAAAATTTTTATCTTCGGAAAAAAAGAAATGATTTACTGAACTATTTTTGTAAAGTTTATCTATGATTGTTTCATTTTTCATCTTGTTTCTCCCACCAAGAAAATTCAATATTTTCCATTATAAGTTCCATAGCCTCTTTTGATATTTGCTCTTCTGTTGCATCAATATCAACCTCTAATTCCAATTCCACCTTAGAACCAACTCTATTTGTGGCAACTGTTACGATTATTGTTTTGGTATCTTTCAAAGTTTTTCCTTTTGTTGATTTTAGCACCAGTTCCGTAAACCCTCGCCGTTAAGGGCGGGGATATAAGGAACATTTGCGAAGCAAATATTAATCAGGTGTTTTTTGTTGCTCAATATAATGTTTTAAAATCTCAATAGGAGCGCCACCAACACTAGCCACAAAGTAACTTCTACTCCATAATGCTACATTCTCACCCCAATACTCTTTTTTGAAAATATCAAAGTTTTGTCTCAATCTTCTACTTGATACACCTTTTAAAGAGTTTATCAGTACAGATAAAGCAATTCTTGGCGGATATAGCACTAATAAATGAACATGGTCGGCTTCTCCATCAAACTCTTCTAATGTAGCATCATTCATTTTACATATATCTTCAAATACAGTTTTCATTAAATCAAGATGCTCTTTTGTAAATATCTTTTTACGATATTTTGGAGTAAATACAATATGTGCATGAAGCAGGTATTTTGCATGTCTTGTTGATAATAGTTCATATTTCAAATATGTATCCTTATTTTAAATACACTTTATATTGTATCTAAAATACGGTATAATATCAACTGAATACCAAATCTATAAAGGAATGTAAATGTTAAAAGTTGTAAAAGTTAGACTTTATCCAAATAAGATACAACGACAACTTATTCATAAAACATTTGGTTCATGTAGATATGTGTATAATATGCTTCTTGATGCAAAGATAAAAGCTTATGAGTGTGGAGATAACCTCTCTGCTTATGAACTTAAAAAACGCCTTGTACCTATGAAAAGTGTAGAGGGTGGAGAATTTTTAAAAGAGGTTGATTCTACAGCACTTCAAAACTCTGTACTCAAAATTGATATTGCATATAAAAACTTCTTCAGAAGAGTAAAACAAGGTGGAGCAGTAGGATTTCCAAAGTTTAAATCCAAACATAACTCACACCAAAGTTATCAATCTTCTACAGCTACCATAAAAAACTCAAAATTAAAACTTCCAAAAATAGGTGAAGTTAAAACAAAGTTTCATCGTGGAGAGATTATAGGTAAAGTTAAAACTGTAACCGTATCTTGTGAAGCTAATCAATACTTTGCAAGTATTAACTATGAAGATGGTAAAAAAGAGGTTATAGGCACAAATAACGGTAAATCTCTAGGAATTGATGTTGGTGTTAAGGTATTCGCTTACACAAGTGAAAACAAACCAATTAATCCTACCAAAGAGCATGACTTAACAGAAGATATAAAAAAGATGATAAAAGCTCAAAAGAGTTTAAGTCGTAAGAAAAAAGGGAGTGCAAACAGAGCAAAAGCAAAAATGAGACTTGCTAAAAAGCACTTAAAAATAAAAAACAAACGGAATGATTTTTTACATAAAATCTCAAATAAACTTAGTGAAAACCAAACTATAAAAG
>WFQD01000156.1 GCA_015487265.1 Sulfurimonas sp.
GCAATTAGCAGAAATATATTCTTACCAAGGTAATAAATATAATCCACCTGATTTAATGTTAAGAAATAGTGATGCTATAGAAATTAAAAAACTAGAATCAAAAAATAGTGCAATAGCATTAAATAGTTCATATCCAAAAGCAAAACTTTATGCAAATAGTCCAATGATAACTAAAGCTTGCAAAGAATGTGAAGAATGGAGTATAAAAGATATGCTCTATGCTGTTGGATATACCAATCAATCTGCTTTAAAATCTTTATGGTTCGTTTATGGTGACTGCTTTTGTGCTGATAAAGAGACTTATGAAAGAATAAAAACAACTATTTCAAGTGGTATTACAACAATACCTGATGTAGAGTTTACAGACACTAAAGAGTTAGGAAAAGTTAAAAAAGTTGATCCATTAGGTATTACTGATCTAAGAATTAGAGGAATGTGGCATATTGATAATCCTAATAAAACTTTTAGTTATATCTATACTTATGATGATACAAGAGATTTTCAATTAATATGTTTAATGAAAAAAGAAAAATACGAATCTTTGCCAAGTGAAGATAAAGAAGCTATTGAAAATATAGAAAATAGTAATGTAGTGGTTCAAGATATAAGAATAAAAAATCCGAATAATCCTGTTCAATTAATAGATGCAAAACTGTTAATTTTCAAGGTATAGTTATGAATATAATATCTCTATTTTCAGGTGCAGGTGGATTAGACTTAGGTTTTGAAAAAGCAGGTTTTAAGACAATTTGGGCGAATGAATATGATAAAGAAATATGGGAAACATTTGAAAAAAACTTTCCTAATACTATACTAGACAGAAGAAGTATTTCAAAAATTCCATCAGATGAAATTCCTGAAACTTTAGGACTCATTGGTGGACCACCATGCCAAAGCTGGAGTGAAGCAGGTAAATCAAGGGGTATAAAAGACCATAGAGGTCAATTATTTTTTGAATTTATAAGAGTTTTAAGAGATAAAAAGCCTTTATTCTTCCTGGCTGAAAATGTTTCAGGTATGTTAGCTCCAAGACATGCAGAAGCCCTAAAGAATATTAAAAATCATTTTATAGACAGTGGATATACTTTGTCATTTAAACTACTAAATGCTCATGACTATAAAGTTCCACAAGATAGGAAAAGAATTTTTTTTGTTGGATTTAGAAGTGACCTAAATATCACTTTTGAATTTCCAAAAGCATTTGAAAAAAAACGCTTTTTAAGAGATGTTATTTCTGATTTGAAAGGTAATGTACTACCTGCTAAAGAAAAAAACTATACCAATGGAGATGAGTGTAAAATAGCAAACCATGAATTTATGACTGGTGGTTTTTCATCTATGTTTATGTCGAGAAATAGAGTTAGAGGTTGGGATGAACCATCATTTACAATACAAGCGGGTGGAAGACATGCACCATTACATCCTCAAGCGCCTAAGATGCAATTTGTAGAGCAAAATAAAAGAATATTTGTTCCACATAGTGAACATCTGTATAGAAGACTTAGTGTTAGAGAGTGTGCTAGAATACAAACATTCCCAGATAGTCATAAATTCTATTATAAAAATGTGACTGCTGGGTATAAGATGGTTGGTAATGCTGTACCTCCAAATCTTGCATATTACTTAGCAAAAAAAATAATTGAAGACTTAGCAAGTGTGTATCCTAACAAAACATTGGAACTAACAAGTGTACCTATCGCTGGTAATTCAAATTCTTACGAGAATAGTTATATTCCTGAAGCTCAAGTTGTATCTGGCTAAAAGGTACACTTGCAGTTCAACTCAGTCGTTATACTCACAACACAGATTTGACTTAATATGAAAAAATCATTATAATATCATTATGAAAGAAATAAAATTTGATTGGGATAAGAATAAAGCTACTAAGAACCTTGTTAAACATAAGGTTTCATTTGAGGAAGCACAATCTGTATTTGATGATGATAATGCTAGATTAATTTTTGATCCTGACCATTCAGAGGATGAAGATAGATTTATCTTACTTGGATTAAGTTGCTCTTTAAAGATACTTGTTGTAGTTCATTGCTATAAAGATGAAGAAAATATCATTCGTCTTATTTCAGCAAGAAAAGCAACAAAATCAGAAGAAATAAATTATAAGGAACTGTTATGAGAGAAGAATACGACTTTAGTAACTCTATAAAAAATCCATATGCAAAGAAAGTTAAAAAACAAATATCAATTCGTATTGAAACTGATACTATTGGCTATTTTAAAGACTTGGCAAAAGAAACAGGTATTACCTATCAAAACTTAATCAACTCTTATTTAACAGAATGTGCACATAAACATATTAAACCTGAATTAAAATGGGCTTGAGCAAAAGTATAACAAGACATAGTAAAAAATATGTTACCTAAGCCGAAAAAAGCTTGAAAAACTAGAGAAGTTTAGCTACCATTGTAGAACTGAAAAGACTACAAATGCAGGTAACATATTTTTATATTCAGTCGTTAATCTTACAATACTAATATAATCAAGATAAAGGAAAAAGATGAAAATATTTATATTTGGAGTTCTATCATATATTTTTGCACTTTTTGGACAGTTGGCTTTTACATTATATACTGGTGGATTTGATGTCTTAAATCGAAATATAAATGACATGCAAACATTATCAATATATGAAGCAATTGTTATAAATTTGGCACTAACTATTTTTTTTGGTGTTCAACACAGTGTTATGGCAAGAGAGTGGTTTAAAAATTTAATTACAAAAATAGTTCCACAAGCAAGTGAAAGAAGTTTATATGTTTTAATGTCTGGTGTTGCTTTATTTATCATAACATTATTTTGGCAACCAATTGATGGGTATTTGTGGAGATTTGAAAATGGTGTAATGTATTACATACTTTTATTTTTGTATCTTTTTGGATGGAGTTTTTCAGTATTTTCTACTTTTCTAATAAATCATTTTGAATTATTTGGATTACAACAAGTTTATTGTCATTTAAAAAATAAAGAGCTTAAAGAGATAACATTTACTCAAAAACTTTTTTATAAATTTATTCGACATCCAATTCAACTTGGCGTTATAATTGGTTTATTTTTTGCCCCAACAATGAATTATTCACATCTACTTTTAACTCTATTTTTTACTATCTATATTTTTATTGGACTTTATTTTGAAGAACAAGGGTTAGAAAAAGAGTTGGGACAAATTTATAC
>WFQD01000157.1 GCA_015487265.1 Sulfurimonas sp.
GTGCTTCTATAATGTTGCACCCTATTATGCCAAATACAACCAATACTATAGCTGATGCATTAGGATTTACTATAGATACACAGAGTTATAAAGAGTTTGTTTTAGAGAAAAACTTACTTAAATTATTTAATATTAAAAAAGTACCTCCACTTTTCCCGCGTGTTGAAGAGCCCCTAATGCAAGAAGCACCTTTAGCAGAACCAAACAAGAAAGAAGAAAAACCAAAAAAAGAAGTAAAAATGCAAGAGAAAGAAACAGATAATCTCATAGAAATAGGACAATTCTTTGAAACTTCACTCAAAGTAGGTACAGTTGTAGAAGCAGAAGAAGTTCCTAAAAGTAAAAAACTTTTAAAACTTCAGGTTGATTTAGGTGAAGAAACACCGCGTCAAGTGGTTGCAGGCATTAAAGATTTTTATGCTCCAGCTGATTTAGTAGGGACACAAGTCTGCGTTGTAGCGAACTTAAAACCTGCCAAACTCATGGGAATGATGTCAGAGGGAATGCTTCTTGCTGCTAAGGATGAAGATGGGCTTTGTTTAGTAAGACCAGAAAAACCGAAAAAGGCAGGTACACCGATTGGATGAGACTTGAAAATGTCCTTGCACTTATAGATGGGAAGTTAATCAACACTCCATTTGTAAAACAATTTACTACCCTTGCTTTTGATGCAAGTCGAGTCAAACGCGGTGATTTGTTTGTTGCGTTTGATGAAACCGGTATTGAAGAGGCAATCTTCAATGGTGCATATGGTATTCTCTTTGAGAAACCAACGCAAATTAGAGATACAGAAATTGCTTGGATAAAAGTCACATCACTTGAAAACGCACTCACAAGACTTCTGCGTTTTCGACTGATAGAAAAAGATATAGTTGTTTATGCATGTAATGAAGCAATCTTAAAGCTCGCACTACAGGTAATTACCCAAAGCAATTTTATAGCACTCAGTGGCACTATAAGTGAAATAGTCCAAACTTTATGGGAACTTGAAGAAGCAACCACCCTCCTCTTTTGCCCACTGATTACACCAAAAGAGATTTTCACAGACATTAAAAAAATACCCTCTTTTTCATCACACTCTATTACTATAATGGAGCAAACACTTTTTGAAAGTTCTTTTATATATAGAGATGTTTTTTATGAACGCCAAAACATTTCTCCTTTTTTTATTCCCTATTTAGAAGAACTTTTACACCTTTTCTCCTCTTTGGAAATTGATTTTAGATTGAAAAAATTTACTCCTATAGAGCATTTTGAGGCTGTATTTACAAATAAAAAGTTAGAAATTAAAGAGTTTGGAACAAGTGATAGAGTACTTATATTTGAAAAAAACTGTGATTTAGTAAAAAATGAAATCAATTACCTTCAAAAACATGCCTCTTGGGCAAAAATCATTTTCCTTATTCCCTATCTGCATAATGATAACTTTGATGATGTGGAAAATATTTTTATTTACAAAAATGAGAGTGAGATTTTTAGACTCTTACAATCGCATGAGTTCCATTTTGCCCTTATCGCTGGATTAGATAAATCCATCTTAGCCAAACCTTTAGTATCCCAAGCACAAATATCACTTTTTGATTTTTAGGAGTTTTTATGAATAGAAGAAAATTTTTAGCCACTGCATCCACAGCTTCTGCTGCTTTTGCCCTAAATGGGTGTAATGAAGGCAAGCATGTTGCGATTGATTACTCAAAACATCCAAAACAAACAGCAGCATTGAAGCATGTTAATATCAATAAAAATAAAAAAACAACACTGAAACTCGCAACTTCTTGGCCGGCACACTTCCCTATTATGGGAACTGGAGTAGAAAAATTTGCACAGCGTGTGAAAGATATTAGTGGGGGAAGTTTAGAGATTAAAATTTATCCAAAAAATGTTTTAGTTCCTGCCCTTGCAGTTTTTGATGCAACAAGTAGTGGAGAGATTGATGCTTTTCATTCAGGACCTTACTACTGGAAAGGAAAGAACTCCGCTTTTTCGCTTTTTAGTGGTATTCCTTTTGGATTTACTGCTGAAGAGATTAACTCTTGGATGCTTTATGGTGGAGGGCTCGAACTTTGGCGAGAAAAGTATGCTCATTACAATCTCTACCCTTTCTTAGGAGGCAATACTAACATACAAATGGGTGGATGGTTTAGAAAACCAATAGAATCACTTGCAGATATGCAAGGTTTAAAAATGCGTATTCCTGGTCTTGGTGGTGAAGTTTTTTCAAAAATGGGAGTGAACCCTATTTTACTGCCTGCGGGAGAGATTTATACCTCTTTAGAACGTGGGGTGATTGATGCAACTGAATGGGTTGGACCTGCTCTTGATATTAAAATGGGATTTTACAAAGTGGCTCCTTATTACTACTCTGGATGGCATGAGCCTGGGTCTATTTTAGAACTCACATTTAACAAACACTCATGGAGTAAGTTAGGGTTTGAGCAACAAGCTATGATTGAAGTAGCTACAAGTGAAATGAATGCCAATATGACCTATGAGTTTCATCATGAAAATATTCATGTTTTGAGTAAACTTCAAGAGTTAAATGTAAAACTTTTACAATTTCCTGAGGATGTAACAAACGCAGGCAAGCAAGGGCTCATAGAAGTTATAGAGGAGTTTTCAAAGAAAAATAGAGATTTTGCAGAGGTGTATAGTTCTATAAAAAATCATTTAAAACTTTCAAAAAACTGGAGTGATGCGAGTTTACGCTATTTCTTAAATGCAAGATAAGGCTATTTGTGTACTATTTCAAAAAAATAACACAATGGCAAACATTTGAATAAATTCATACTTTTTACAATACTAACTTTTAGCCTGCTCCATGCTTCTTTTAGTGGTCTTGTTATAGATAAAATCACAAACAAACCTGTAGCACATGCTATGATAAGTGATGCTTCTCATGGTATATTGAGTGATAATAATGGCTCATTTACAATGAATTCTCAAGAAAAAAACTATCATATTAAAGCATATGGTTATAGACCACTCTCTTTTGATGCTGATATAAACACAAGTAAGCTTTACCTTGAACCTATCAGAGTTAAAGCACTCTATTTAACATATTGGGGTGCAAGTAATAACTCGGGTACCTTAAAAAATATGCTTAAAATTATTCAATCAACACAAATAAATGCAGTTGTTATGGATGTAAAAAATGAGTATGGTTCTACCTCTTTTTTAACATCTTTTGAGCAAGCCAATAGTTATGGTGCACAAAAAACTCGCACAAATCGTAACATCAAAAAGTTTATGAAAATGATGAAAAAATATCATATTTATACTATTGCTCGTATTGTGGTGTTTAAAGATGAACTGCAGGCTGCTCACAACAGTGATTATGCGCTGAAAAAGCAAGCAACTGGAAAAATATGGCGAAATGCTGATAATATGGCATGGGTAGATCCTTATGATAAAAGAAGCCATCAGTATAGTGTTCGTATGGCAGAAGAAGCAGCGAAGGTTGGCTTTGATGAGATTAATTTTGATTATATCCGTTTTCCTGCAAAAAAAGGACTTCTATTTTCGCAAAAAAATACGCAAAAAAATCGTATCAAAGCCATAGGCGATTTTATTGATTTAGCACAAGAAAAACTTCGTAAATATGGGGTTTTTGTCTCTGTAAATACCTATGGAAATATCTGCTGGTCAAAAGATGATAATGGCATTGGTCAAACAGTGACAGCGCTTGCTAAGCATGCTGATTATTTGGCACCAATGCTCTATCCATCAGGTTTTTCAAGTGGTTCTTTTCATTTTAAGTATCCTTCCGATCACCCCTATGCCGTGATTCGTAGAAGTATTTCCAATATTAAAGGGCGAATTGATACAAAAAGAGTGCGACCATGGTTGCAATACTTTCGAGATTACACAAGAAAACGCAGACCATACAAAAAATTTGAAGTGCAAGAA
>WFQD01000158.1 GCA_015487265.1 Sulfurimonas sp.
AGGAGATCAACGCCTAACTTGGGATGGTGAGTCGATCTCCATCTCGGGACGTTCATGATAGCTTTGTATCGTTCCTTCAAAACAGAGCCGTTTTCCCGTGAAATCTCCAATGTTTTTAAAAGCGCTGCGTTTATCACCCCATATAATAACTGTAAAAAGCTGATTCGGATAAGGACGCTCCAAATTTAGAAATGTCGGCTGTCCTTTGCTTCTTTTTGCGTAGTAAACACTCACGACTCGTCCGCAGACAACAGCATCCTCACCCACATGATCCCACGCCTCTTTGGCAGTGTATATTGCTGAGTAGAGTTGTAAAAAAAAGAGTAGAAGAAAAAATATGGCTTTTATCATGATAAAAATCTTTGTGGTGGTCTCCTCAGGAGGACTCGAACCTCCAGCTAGGCCTTAGGAGGGCCCTGCTTTATCCAGTTAAGCGATGAGGAGTCTTTGTAGTTCGCATAATATCATAAATTCTCTTTACAAATTGTAATATATTATAAGAAAACACTTGATTTAATTATAATTCTCGGTTATAATTTTATTATCAATTATACTTATAGGAATTATTATGTTAAAAGATTTTGCAAAATTGCAAACATTTTTGATGGTTATCAAAGAGAAGAGTTTTTCAAAGGCTTCAGCCAAGTTAGGAATCTCTCAGCCTGCGGTAACACAACAAATCAAATTTATAGAAGATTATTTAGACACGAAAATTGTCGATAGAAAGAAAAATGGAATTTTGCTTACAAAAGAGGGTGAAGATTTATTTCGTATTGCACAGAGACTTGAAAAAACAATTATGACAAGCGAAAAAGATTTACTCAAAATTATTAACAAAGATTTTACATTTGTGATGGGGTCTTCTTTTACGATTGGAAACTATATTTTACCAAATTATTTGGGTGAGATTAAAAAGCGTATTGCAAATGAAGTATTTATGAATGTTGATTGGTCTGCAAAAATCATTGAACAACTTTTAGATAAAAAAATTGACATTGCTTTGATAGAATCTCCCGTTATGGAAGATGGACTGATTTATAGAGAATGGGTGGAAGATGAACTTGTTGTGATTTCCAATCAACCGATTAAAAAACAACTTGCAGCCGATGATTTGCTCGAATTTGATTGGATTTGTCGTAATGAAGAGTCGCATACGAGAAAATTAACAGCAGAAGCTTTTGAAGAGATTGGTGTGCAGTGTAATCATTTTAATGTTATTGGTGTGCTTGCAAGTACAACAGCAATTAAAGAGTCTATTATGCGAGCACAAAACAGAGAAAAACCACTTGTATCCATCATGTCAAAGCATGTGGCACAAACAGAGGTTGAAAATGGAATACTCTATGAATCAAAACTCAAAAATCATAAAATGGTAAGAAAGTTTTATATTGCTTACTCTAAAGATAGAAAACATGATGCCTTCGTGGAGAATGTTGTAAGCTATTTACTCTCTTTACATAAAATATAAACTACTTTAAAAATTTAGAGTTCTCAGGGTTTGATAAAAATGAAGCCATTGAGTTCTCTACACCACTTGGATCTATCTCTTTTTGAGAATTTTCTGGCACCTTTTTTACAGTCGCAAGATTGATAAAAATAGGAGTTTCATCAATGATGATTTGCATGATACTCAAAAGAGGAACAGTGACAATACTCCCTATGTTATTTGCCCCAAATCCAGCTTCAAAAATGAGCATATCGTCTTCTATACGGGCAGTTTCAAAGGTATATCCTGCTAAAAAGAAGAGTGTTAAAGGACGAAACTCTCTGTTGATTTCTTGTGGAAGTTCGGGATCAAAAGAGACCTCTTCAATTTTACACAATATACCAAAATTTTGCTCTTTTTCAAAAAAATGTATGATTAAATCTTGAATATTTTTTTGCATTAATTCTGCAAAATCAATATCTTCTATGACTGTTTCTAACAATAGAGTCCTTTGTGTTTATCTTCTGAAATTATATCAAAATCTATCATCGCATTCAACAGTGCGACTTTTTTGTACTTTTTGAGGGTATCTACAGCAATATCTTTTTCATAAATTTGATGTAAATCTAAAAGTCTTGCTCGTGTTGTCCCTTTTAGTAGAGGCTTTTTTGGAGTGAACCATTTTTCCCCATCAAAAAAGGCGATGTTGGCGATACTGGTATCGGTCACAAGATGATTTTTAATGATTAAAATATCATCTGCTTGCTCTTTTTGTGAAAAATGAGCATTAATTTTTTCTCTATTGGCATATTTCAAAGCATACTCTATGGTGTCATCATATATGAGTTTGAGTGAATGCACACTGCGTTTGACATAAGGATGATAACTGACTTCTAGGGTGTTTTTAGAGTAAAGAACACGACAACGGTAAAGACCTTTTTGTGGAGGGTTGAGTAGAGAATGCAGTTGTGCAACAGTAGTGCAGCCAAGTGCAAAAAGTGTTCGCTTAAAGCGTTTTTGGTGGTAGGCAAGATGAAAGAGCCTTCCATCTTGGGACTTTATGGTTTCAAGAAATGTTTTACTCACTAAAAAGCTCGGTACTTAAGTAACGCTCTCCTGTATCACATAAAATAGTCACGATTGTTTTACCTTGAAACTCTGGACGGGAGGCAACTTTCATTGCTGCTGCTACATTAGCACCCGCAGAGATACCCACAAGTAAGCCCTCTTCTTTGGCGAGCATTTTTGCTGTGGAAAATGCCTCTTCATTACTAATTTTAATGACCTCTCCATACACATTCGTATTTAAAATATCAGGTACAAAACCTGCACCGATACCTTGAATTTTATGCGGTGATGGAGACTCTCCTGAGAGAATAGCTGAAGCTTCAGGCTCAACGGCAAAAATAGCTATGTTGGCATTGGCTTCTTTTAAAACTTCAGAAGTTCCTGTGAGTGTACCGCCTGTTCCAACTGCGGCAACAAAGGCATCGAGTTTGCCGTCTGTATCACTTAGAATTTCTTGTGCTGTTGTAAGCCGGTGGATTTCAGGGTTTGCAGGGTTTGCAAATTGTTGGAGGATGATTGCGTTTTTAGTAGCAGCTTGAATCTCTTGTGCCTTGGCAATAGAGCCTTTCATTCCTTTTGCTGCAGGGGTTAAAACAAGCTCAGCTCCAAGTGCTTTTAAGATGTTACGACGCTCTACACTCATAGAATCAGGCATAGTTAACATCAGCTTTAAGTTTTGTGCTGCACAGTTTGCTGCTAAGGCAATTCCTGTGTTACCGCTGGTTGGTTCTATAATGGTTGTCTCTGGTGTGATTTTGCCCGCTTCTTGTGCACGGCGAATCATATTAAAACCAATTCTGTCTTTGACGGAACTTGTGGGGTTTAAAAACTCACATTTGCCTAAAATAGTTGCTCCTGTTTTTGCAGAGGCTTTATTTAAACGTACAAGTGGAGTATTTCCTATGAGTTCTGTGATGTTATTTGCTATATTCATGTAAACTTTCCTTTATAAAAATAATTTTACACTAAACTTGACTAACAAAAGGTGACATAATGAAAATTTATAGTAGTGATGGGAAAAAACTTATCAATGCGGAGTATGATGATATTGTAGAAGTTAATGATATAGTAGATGGAATGAAAGTTCTCTCTGTGCAGTCTAATACTCCAGGTGAGTATGCTGTGTTTTTGCTTGAAGCGAGTACCAAAGTCACGTGTTATATTTTAGATGAGGTATTTATCATAGGCAAAGGAGAGAGCTTTGATACCTTAGTCGATGCTATTGCTGCTTGGACGCATGGTGAGATTTAAGAAAGAGCAGTTTATCTCCATCAATGGTAAAATCAAAGTATTGTGATTGAAAACTATTTGTATTGATATGTGCAAATTGAATTACAGCCGCTTCATTATTTTTGAGCTCTAAATAGAGGAGCCCTAAGGCATAACGACTCTGTGCAAAATTTTTGTTTTTTAAGTTTGCAAGCTCGAGGAGTGCGATGGCATTGCCATGATGTTCTGCAGCTGTTGAAGCGATAGCCCCTAAAAAGAGGGTATTCACATCGCGCATTTTCACTTCGTCTATAAGGGTATTGTACAAAGTGTAGGCTTTTTCATACTGCTGCCCAAAGAGATAACTCATAGCAAGTGCACTCATCATATCTGCTGTCTGCGTTTGAGACTCTTGTAGTTTCTTCTCAAGTTGTTGTGCTAAAAAATAGAGTTTTCCTGTAATGAGGTTTTCTTTGATGTATAAAAAGCGTGTAATGTTTGGACCATAATACAAATCAGTAAAATCAAATTGCTGTTTTTTGAGGTAGTTTAAAACTTTTGCAGCATATTTTGTCTCCTCTAAGTCATAAAAATGGGCATCAATATACATAAGATGTGGCAAAATGTCGTGTGGTAGGAGTGTTGTAAGCTTTTGAGATGCTTCTTGTGCTGCTTGCATTTTGTTGAGTTTCATTGCGATGATAAAGTTGAGGGCGAGATAAATTGGTTTTTGTTTATAGTTATTATCAAGCCAATCAATAGAAGAGATATAGTTGTTTTGTGCAATATGTAAAAGTGTCATGTAAAATTGTTTCTCTTCACTCTCTGGTTCATCTGCAAGGGAATCTTTGATGATTGATTTGAGTTTTTTACTCTCTTTATTGATGAGTTGTGCGCTTAAGAGTGCATAAATTCCAGAGAGATAATTTTTGGCATCAAGATAATAAGAACGCAGAAAATGTTTATGTGCTAACTCCATGTTTCCCATTTGTGCATAGCTCAGTCCTAAATCATACTGCAAAATTGAGTGCTTTGGCTGGCGTTTGACTAATGTTTTTAAAGTGCTGTTTGCTTGACGTATTTTAAAAGAGAGGGCTTGTTTGATGGCTGTTGTGATGCCGATATTGACATTGGAAACGGTGGCACTTTTGGCAAGGTAGCCTTTAGCAGATGCAACATCATCAATATAAATATTGGCATTCCCTCGACGAATATAGCTTATGGTTTTGTTGGCATTAAAGACTTTATAGGGAGAAAAATAAAAAATTCGTTGATAGATAAGTGATCGAGAATTTGTAATATTTTTAAGATAATTCTTTTGTGCTACCTTTGCATCAAAGAGTGATTGTTGGAGTTTGACTTTTATAGGGTAGAGTTTGGCAACTTGTTTGGGAAACATATCGGTAACATTTTTTATTTCTCGTGTTGCATCGATGATTTTGCCTGCTTTTAAATCTATGAGTCCGAGTGCGAGTTGTGCTCTCACGGCTTGGATGTTTTTTAAAATACTCTCTTGCAGGTGTGAAATGGCTAGGTTATACTCACCTACACGAGCATAAAGCAGTGCAAGACTCAAATCATCGCCATCTTGAAATTTATTTTCCATCGCCTCAATTGCTGCATAATTATTGCCAAAAAGGGCATGGAGTTTTGCTTTGAGGTCATTTTCTATAAGTGGGTACACCATTTTATCTTTGGAATTTTGAAGTGCACTTAAAGCTTCAAGATAGTTTTTATTGTAGTAGTTAATAAGCGCATAATAGTAATGATACAGCGGTGAATTTGCTTCACTTGGCAGGTAAGCATAGGCTAAATCAAGATAGTATTGAAAATTTTCCTGCTCTTTGAGATGCAGGGAACAGACCGCTGCATTAATGGCACTGACACAGCGTTTATCATTGTTTTGAATGGCTTTTTCAAAGGTTTTTTGGGCTTGTTTGTACTGTTTGTTTTTGAGTTGAGCAACTCCGAGATTGTATAAAGAGATGGCTTCACTATATTGGGCGATGCGTTCATATAAAGAGAGTGCTTTATTTTTTGAACCATTACTGTAGAGATAGTTTGCTTTGGCTATCATGTTTTCAAGTTTACTAGGTTGAACAACTTCTTTTTTTGTTTTTGTAAGAGAAGATTCAAGATTGTCCATGGAGTATTTCTCTTTTTTTTGGGAAGCTTTTAAAACTAAGAGCAGACTAATGACAATAATAAGTACAAGAATGATGGCAATACCACCAAAGAGAAGAATTTTTTTCTTTTTGGCTGCTTCTGTATCAAGCTCTGTCTCTTGTGTGTTCGCTTCATCTGCAACATCATTCTCTTGAATGATAATTATCTCTTCTTGTGCCTCAGCCATTGGCTCCCTTTATAAGTTCTTCTCCTGTAGTATAGCAAAATAAGCAAGAAAGATACCATTTATTTTTGCTATAATGTCTCTTATGAAGAAAAGAATATTTGTAAGTGCAACCAACACGGACATCGGTAAAACATACACAGCGAAACTTTTACTTGAAACTTTTGCTCGCAAAGGACATAGGGTAGGTGCTATCAAGTTGGTAGAAACAGGGGTGAAAGATTTTGCTCCTGATGCACATGCTCTTTTACAAACAGTCCAAAGCTTGAACCCAGCATTTGCAGATGTAAAAATAGAAGATATTGTGCCACTTACTTATGAACTCCCTGCTGCTCCTTACATAGCATCCAATAAAAAAGCACTTGATATTGCCAAATTAGACAAAGCTGTTGCCAAACTTGAGTCTTTATGTGATGTTCTTATTATAGAAGGCTCAGGGGGCTTGTATGTTCCTCTTGATGCAAAGTATATGATGATAGATATGATTACACATTTTCAAGCGAAGGCACTTTTGGTGACACACTGTGCACTTGGCTGTATTAATGACACACTCTTGAGTCAAAAAGCATTAGAATCAAAGCAAATTGCTTATGTGACTGCGTTTAACTGTAGAGCCGAAGATGCAAGTTTTGCAGATATTTCAGCACCCTATTTTGAAGATACCCAAAAAAAGATTTTGAAAACGAGTGATAATATTGACACGATTTGTGATGTCTTGTATAATTTGTAAATTAAAATAAAAGAAGAGCTATGCAACACCTAATTCGAACCGATGATTTTTCTAAAGAAGAGATAGAAGCTATTTTAGCAGATGCTAAGAGTTTTAGTGATGGACGTTATGAGAGAGTTTTACAAGATAAGATAATTATTACACTGTTTTTTGAAAATTCTACACGTACTAAAAGTTCTTTTGAAATAGCAGCTAAACGACTCGGGGCGGATATGGTTCATTTAGATGTCTCAAAAAGCTCTACAAAAAAGGGCGAGACACTTGTTGATACTGCGATGAATCTTGATGCGATGGGTCCACATGCTATCATTGTACGCCATCAAAACGCAGGAGTACCAAAAATTCTCTCTAACAATACAAAAGCGAGTATCGTAAACGCAGGTGATGGTGCACATGCGCATCCAACCCAAGCATTGTTAGATTTATATACACTCACGGAGCATTTTGGTTCAGTTTTTGGAAAAACAATAGCGATAGTTGGGGATATAAAAAATTCGCGTGTGGCGAATTCAAATATTGAGTTGTTATCGCGTTTTGGGATGCGGGTGATTTTGGTGGCACCACCACAATTTTTGCCAAAAACAACACTGCAAACGACACACTACCTTGAAGAAATTATTGATGAGGTAGATGCGATTATGAGTTTGCGTACTCAAACAGAACGCCACTCTTCACAAAATTATGCCTCTTTAAAAGATTATGCAAGTGATTTTTGTCTTACTAAAGAGCTTGTTGGAGAACGAGATATTATTATTTTGCACCCAGGACCTGTGCATAGAAATATTGATATTTCCGATGAATTGCTTGCTGATGCACGTTGTAAAGTGCTTGAACAAGTGAGTAATGGTGTCAATATTCGCATGGCCATTTTAAAGAAGCTTATTGCCTAAAATGAGCTTTGAAGATTTAAACAAACTTGGAGCGGCAAGAGAAGCTTTTTTATTTATTTGTGATTTTGAAGCAAAACGAATTGAAGCTTTTTCCTTAAATAGCTTATATAAAGAAGATATAGAGTATCAGATTGATAAAAACTATACTTACAAACCCCATCCTCATTTTTTACACCCCTTTGCAAGTTCTTTTGAAGCCTATAAACGCAAGTTTGAGAGTGTGATTGAAAAAATTAAAGCAGGGGAAACCTATATTTTAAATTTGACGCAAACAACTCCTATTAAATCAGAGAAAACTTTGCAAGAGATGTTTTCTTTAGCAAACGCCGCCTATAAATTGCGTTTTAAAGAGGAGTTCCTCTGTTTTTCTCCTGAACAATTTATAGAGATAAAGGAAAATAAAATCCATACTTTTCCTATGAAAGGGACTATAGATGCGAGTATAGAAAATGCAAGAGAAAAAATACTTGCAGATACAAAAGAACTTGCCGAGCATATTATGGTTGTTGATTTACTGCGCAATGATTTGTCTATAGTTGCAACAGATGTACGAGTAGAAAAGTTTCGTTATATTTCTGAAATAGCAGCAGGAGAGAAAAAGTTGCTGCAAGTAAGCTCACATATTAGTGCATATTTAGGGGAAGATTGGCATGAAAATATTGGAACAATTTTACACAAGCTTCTTCCTGCTGGGAGTATTAGCGGCGCACCGAAAAAAAGTACATTAGAGATTATAAAGCAGGTCGAAGCCTATGAAAGAGGTTTTTTTAGTGGTGTTTTTGGTGTCTATGATGGTAGAACACTCGACAGTGGGGTGATGATACGCTTCATTGAAAACACCAAAGAGGGACTTGTTTATAAAAGTGGTGGAGGCATCACCCTTGATAGCAATGCAGCTTCTGAATACCAAGAACTGCTTGATAAAGTCTATCTTCCTTAATTGTGCGTGTTTTATTTGTACTTTTTGTCTTACATCTACTGCTATTAGGACTCTTTACTCAGGGCTATTATCTGCTTTACTTTTTTGTTTTAAGTCTTGCTATTGCTATTTTGTATCAATATTTTTATTTTCCAAGTTACAAAAAAATTGCATTGTTTGTGATGATTGTCAGTGCTGGATATATGTTTATAGGTGAGCAGTGGTATGACATATACATAGATTATGATTTACAATTTCCCCTATTTTATGGAGATGCTACAGTCGCTTATAGTTTACTTTTTATACATCTTTTGATTTTATTTTTATTGGGCTATAATAAAGAAAAATTATTTTAAGGGTGTGTGGATGTATATAAAAGAGTTAAAGTTTTCATTGTGGGCGGATTTTATAGAGCGAGATTATCTTGATAATGAGTTTAAAAAATTGATAGAAGATGGACTTATCAATGGGGCGACTTCTAACCCCGCTATTTTTAAAAATGCCATTTTAAATTCGCCTGCGTATAAAGAGCAACTGCGCAGTTTAACGCATTTGAGTGCAAAAGAGAAGTACGAAGCATTAGCGATGCACGATATAAAAAAAGCAGCAGACATTTTACGACCACTTTTTGATAAGCAAGATGATGGGTATGTAAGCATTGAAGTTGATCCCTCTTTATGTGATGATGCAGATGCAACCATTGCAGAGGGTCGTCGCCTTTTTGAGAGTATAAATCGACCAAATGTGATGATAAAAGTGCCTGCAACAAACGCAGGCTACCGTGCTATGAAAGCCTTAACAGCTTTTGGTATTCCTGTCAATGCGACACTCATTTTTAAAAAAGAGCAAGCTCTTGCCTGTGCAAAAGCTTTTCAAGAGGGGATGGCAGAGGGTAAAAAAGTTGTCGATACCGTCATTAGTGTATTTGTAAGTAGAGTGGATAGAGTCCTTGATGCACAGCTTGTCAAAAATGGCATCCAAACAGCACTCAGTGGGATATACAATAGTGCCGAGATTTATGAAGCGCTAGAAGCGATGAAAGTTGCAGGGTGTCGCATACTTTTTGCAAGTACGGGTGTTAAAGGCGATGATTTAGCACCACATTACTATATAGAAAATCTTTTAGCATATAACAGTGTCAATACCGCTCCGGTTGAGACTATTTTAGCATTTGAACAAAATGGGAAAAAAAAGAAAAAACTACCAATATCTTCTGAAGTAAGAAAAGCACATTTTGAAAAAATAGCAAAAATCGGCATTGATTTTGAGGCTGTTTTGGATGGACAAATTGCAGATGGACTCGAAGCTTTTAAAGTGGCTTTTGCAGATATATTGGAGAGTTTATGAGTGAAGATTTAACATTTGAACAACTCAAAAAGGTAAGAGTCTATCTCAAAAAGATGATAGAAGTTGGCGGGAGTGATTTGCACATTAAGGCAAACGCAGTTGTCCGTGCGAGAATACAAGGGAAAATTATGCAGTTTTCAGGAGGTATCTTAACCCCTGAAGATGCCCTTACTTTTGCAAAAGAGTTACTACGAGGTCGCTATGGGGAGTTTGTAGAAAAAAGGGAGTTAGATATTGTTTACCCTTTTGATGAGAACAACCGTTTTCGTGTCAATATCTTCTTTCAAATGGATGGAGTTTCGGCTGTTTTTCGTGTCATTCCTGTGAGAATTCCACAGTTTGCTGAATTACAACTTCCAGAAGTTTTAAGAACATTTACACAAAAAGAGCGGGGGCTTGTGCTTGTTACGGGAGTGACAGGAAGTGGAAAATCGACTACACTTGCAACACTTATCAATGAAATTAACCTCACACAAAAAAAGCATATCATTACCATTGAAGACCCGATAGAATTTGTGCATAAAGATAGAGGCTGTATCATCAATCAGCGCTCCGTTGGGCAAGATACACTCTCCTTTGGAACAGCTTTGCGTGCGGCACTGCGAGAAGACCCTGACATTATTTTAGTAGGGGAAATGCGGGACAAAGAAACGATTAACTTAGCCCTGCACGCAGCAGATACAGGGCACCTTGTTTTCTCAACACTGCACACCATAGATGCAAAAGAGACCATTAACCGTATCATCGCACAGTTTCCAACTGAAGAGCAAAATCGTGTACGGATTTCACTCGCTGGTGTCCTGCAAGGGGTTATTTCACAGCGTCTTGTGAAAACAAAAGAGGGGGGACGTCGTGCAGGCATGGAGATTTTGGTACGCACACCTACCATTGAGAAGTTGATTATGGAAAATCGAGATTATGAGATTAAAGATGCGATTGAAAATGGGAAAGAACATTATAAATCACAAAGTTTTGATCAGTCTATTTTAGATTTATATAATGAAGGCATTATCACAAAAGAGGAGGCATTTAGCAATGCAACAAGTCCATCTGATTTAGAGTTAAAAATGAGTGGACTCTCAAGTGGTAAAGCCGCACATGCATCAACAAGTGGAAACACCCAATCGATGCAAGAAGAAGATGTTTTTGAATTAAAGTAAGTTTTAATGCTAGTTTAGATAAAATTTCACCTATTTTTTAAAAACAGAAGGATTAATTATGTTAGAAGGTATCGTTAGAGAGAGTATTGGCAAAAAGGGCACAAAAGCACTTCGCCGTGATGGTTATCTAATTGCGAACATTTATGGAAAAGGGCTTGAAAATATCAATGCTGCTTTTAAAATGAATGAGTATGTCCGTACAGTTCGTAATAAAGAGACTATAGCATTCCCAGTAAGTGTTGGTGGAAAAGAGATGAATGTTGTTGTTCAATCATATGAATCACACCCTGTTACTGCTAATCTTTTGCATGTAGATTTAATGGTCGCACAACCAGGTGTTGAAACAAAATTCAATGTTCCTGTTATTCCTGTTGGTGAAGCGATTGGTCTGAAAAACAAAGGTCTTGTGCATATGGCGAAACCTCGTTTAACTGTAAAATGTACACCAGAAAATCTTCCAAACAGCATTGAAGTTGATGTAACTTCTATGGATGTTGGTGATTCTAAACTCGTTCGTGATTTAGAAGAGATTCCAAATGTTACTGTTGCAGATGCACCACGTGTAGCACTTATCAGTATCATTAAAGCTAAATAAGTAGTTTTTAAGATGCTTATTGTCGGACTAGGAAACCCTGGTTCGGAGTATGCTTTCACTCGCCATAACATTGGTTTTATGGTGATTGATGCTCTTATAGAGCGTCAAAATGCACAAAAACTCTCCTCTGCCTCATTTGAAGGCGAGCTTTTTAAATTTCAAAATCATTTTTTATTAAAACCACTGACATTTATGAATTTATCGGGCAACTCTATTGCCAAGGTGAAAAAATTTTATAAAATAGAAGAAGTTGTTGTTATACATGATGATTTAGATTTGCCCTTTGGTACCCTGCGTTTTAAATATGGTGGCGGACATGGGGGACATAACGGACTGCGTTCTACTGATGAGAAGATTTCTAAAGAGTATGCCCGTGTACGGATGGGCATTGGAAAACCAGAACATCGGGGAGAAATAACTTCTTATGTTTTAGGAAAATTTACACAAGATGAAGCGAAACATTTAAATGCATGGATAGAAAAAGCTTGTGTAGCAATAGAATTTTATCTCACAAATTCTTTAGATGATACAAGCTCTATGCACACTATTAAAAAATTTCAGCTAGAATAAGCCTATGTTGTTATTTAAGTATATCTCTTTACACTATTTAAAATATTTTTTTATCATTCTCACCGCACTGTTACTATTTATGGTAGGGTTTGATTATATGCAGTACTCTGAGCAGCTCTCCTCATCTGCAAACTTATTACTGATTTATTTGGTGTATAAAACATTTTACTCGATTGATATGCTTGTGCCTCTGTCCTTGATTTTTTCGATGATTTCAACGAAAATTTTGTTAATCCGCTCCAATGCTTTGGTCTCTTTTTATGCTTTAGGATATACACGAGTCGATGTTCTGCGCCCTTTTGTTGTTGTTTCAACACTGATTACAATGCTCTATATCAGTTTTCACTCCTTTTCAAGTTTTGCACGGGCAAATGAATTTTCAGATAATATTCGGAGTTATTCGCAGTATTTAAGCCCGACACGCGACCTTTTTTTCACCTATGAAGGAAAATATATTTACTTTTCCAAACTGCTTCCATTGCAAGAAAAAGCCCTCAATGTACGGATTTTTAGTGTCAAAAATGACTCACTTAAAGAGGTGATTGTTGCTAAAGAAGCAGTGTATAGAAATGAGGCATGGCATATTAAAGTGGCAGATGTTATTAAAAAACCTGTTGATTTAGATTTTAATTCTTTAGGGATTACAGTGAGTGAAGAGAAAGATTTAACACTTTTAAAAGGCTTTAGACCAAAAATGCTCGATCAGGTCTATGAAGGAAAAGTAAACTTCACCATCAAAAATGCCTTTGATGCTGTGATGCTTTTAAAGAATCAAAATATTGATACAACGAGTATCAAAGGGGCTCTCTATAAGATATTTATTTATCCATTTTTTGTGCCTTCTCTTGTCGTCATTATTTTCTTCTTTGTACCGATTAGTGTGCGTTTTTTAAATGTTTCTATTTTTAGTTTTGTGGCTATTTTATCTACACTTTTGGTGTGGGGCATCCTCTTTATGCTCACAGAACTTGCTATAAATAAAACGATTTCTAGTGAAGTGGGGATTATTGCACCTATAATAGTGCTCTTCTTGATTGCTCTTCATCAGTATAGACATTATAATATAAGAAAATCTTAGCGAGCTATAAGCACTTTTTAGATAAAATCAAGCAAAAATATTTTGGACAATTTTATGATTGATTTTAGAAGTTTAACAGACGAATTTAAAACTCCCCTCTATATCTATGACCTAGATTATATGACAGAACAATATAACAAACTCAAAGAAGCCTTTAAAGGTCGAAAATCAATTGTTGCCTATGCGGTAAAAGCAAACTCAAATTTGAGTGTAGTGCAGCACTTTGCAAAACTCGGAAGTGGTGCAGACTGTGTTTCTATCGGTGAAGTACGTCGTGCCTTTAAAGCAGGTATTCCTGCTTATAAAATCATTTTTTCTGGTGTCGGCAAAAGTGATGATGAAATTCGTGAAGCGATAGAAAAAGATATTCTCTATATCAATGTAGAAAGCGAAGCAGAACTTGGTCGTGTGCAGATGATAGCAAAAGAGTTAGGACGTGTCTCTCGCATTAGCATACGAGTCAATCCAAATATTGACCCAAAAACACATCCGTATATTTCAACAGGTTTGCATGACAATAAATTTGGGGTCGATTTAAACACGGCAAAACGTATGTATATTATGGCAAATAACTCAGAGTATTTAGACCCTGTAGGCATCCATTTTCACATTGGTTCACAACTTACAGAACTGACACCTATTCGAGAATCAGCAGAGATAGTAGCAGATTTGGTACGTTCACTTGCAACGATTAAAATTGATTTGAAATTTTTTGATATTGGTGGGGGTTTAGGTATTCGCTATGATGATGAAACTTTGATAGAGCCTTATGATTATGCACAAGCCATTTTGGGATGTTTAACAGCACTTGATGTGACAATTTTGTGCGAACCGGGTCGTTTTTTAACAGCAAACGCAGGTTACTTTGTGAGTAAAGTTTTGTATGAAAAGCAAAATGGAGAGAAGAAATTTGTTGTTGTTGATGGTGCAATGAACGATTTACTTCGCCCAGCACTCTATAAGGCATACCATAAAATAGAAGCGATTACAGATGCACAAGGTGAAGAGCGAGCTGTAGATATTGTTGGTCCTGTGTGTGAGAGTGGTGACTTTTTTGCAAAAGATTATCCGTTGCCAGCTCTAAATCATAATGATTTAATTGTTGTGCATAGTGCGGGGGCTTATGGTTTTGGCATGGGAAGTAACTATAACACCCGCGGAAGAAGTGCAGAAGTGGCACTCAAGGGTGGAAAGGCAAAACTGATTCGAAGACGTGAGAATTTTGAAGACCTTATTGCCTTAGAAGAAGCGTATTTAGATTAAGGAGAAGGGTGTGTATTTTCTTGATGTACAGGGTACTTTAATCAGTGACAGCGACAAGCAGCCAATTGTAGGAAGTAGAGAATTTTTGCAGATGCTCAATGAAAATAACACACCTTATATGATTATTACAAACAACACAAAGCAAGACTCGTATAGTTTTTATCAATACCTGCAAAGTATTGGACTTGTGTTTGATTTTGAGAAATATTTAGACCCTTTAATGCTTTTAGAAAAAAATGTTTCTAAAGAGGCTGTTGCAGCTTATGGTTCTGAAGCCTTTTTACAGACACTGCGGACAATGGGTTATACTTTGGATTACACAAATCCAAAAACGGTACTCATTGGCATAAAAGAGGATTTTTCTTCTGAAGAATATGCACAAATGATTGACTTTTTACTCGCAGGAGCACGCTTAGTAGGTATGCATGAGACATCTATTTATGCAAAAAATTCTAAACGCTACCCGGGTGTTGGTGCTATTTTAAAGCTTTTAGAATTTGCAACTTCTGTGCCTTACAGTGTTGTTGGAAAGCCGAGTGAGGCTTTTTACAAAGAGGGCTTAGCACGGTTACAAAAGCAAGCAAGCAATGCAAGCTTTGATGCAATAACCGTTGTGAGTGATGATGTCAAAGGTGATTTAGGTGGGGCAAAGGCTTTAGGCATGGAGACTGTTTTTGTGACAAGCGGGAAGTATAAGAGCGCTGAGGAGATTGTTCCTTCTTTACAAACAGATTTAAAACCAGACCTTGTATTTTCAAATATGCAAGCAATATTGGAGAGTTTATGAAAACATTACAAGAGTGTAGAGATTCGATTGATGGTATAGATGAAGAGATATTACAGCTTTTAAACAGACGTATGCAGGTAGTTGAACGTGTTGGAGAGATTAAACATGAGAGTGCAACAGCTATTTATAGACCTGAACGTGAAAAAGAGATTATTACGCGTTTAACGCAGTTGAGTGAAGCCCAAAAAGGCAAACTCAACCGAGGGGCGATTGAGGCTATCTTTTTAGAGATTTTTGCAGTTGCACGTAACCTTGAGTTGCCAGAGCGTATCGCATATCTTGGACCAGAGGGTACCTTTACACACCAAGCAGCTGAGAGCCGTTTTGGGGGGATGAGTGATTATTTATCTTTAAACTCTATTCACTCTGTTTTTCAAGCCTTGGAAGCAGGGCGTGCAAAATTTGGAGTTGTGCCTATAGAGAATTCTAAAGATGGAATTGTCGGAGAAACACTCGATTTACTAGCAAAAAGTTCTGTGAAAATAGTCTCTGAACTCTATATGCCGATTCATGCCTCTTTTGCGACAAAGGCAACAAGTTTGGATGCTATTACGAAAATTTACTCCAAAGACAAAGGTTTTGGACAGTGTCGTGCTTTTTTAAGTGAACATGGTTTTCAAAATGTTGAACAAATTCCTGTTGAATCAACTGCAAAAGCGGCAATTCTTGCTGCAGAAGATGCAAGTGCTGCGGCTATTTGTTCGCATATTGCGGCAAAACTCTATGGTGTGCCGACAATGTTTGAAAATATTGAAGATGAGCATGACAGTTCGACACGCTTTATTATTTTGAGTGATTTTAAAAATGGTGTCAGCAAAGAAGATAAAACTTCTATTTTGGTAAAACTCAAAGATGCACAAGAACCTGGCTCTTTAGTACATTTTTTACAAGACTTTGATAAAGAAAAAATCAACCTCTCTAAAATTGAGTCGCGTCCTTCTAAAGATAAAGGGAGTTTTGCATACTGGTTTTATATAGATTTTTATGGGCATATTGACGATGCAAATGTACAAAAAGTACTTGCAAAACACACAGGCGAAGTGACATGGCTTGGAAGTTATGTAAAGGGTGAGAATTGAATTTTAATGCAACTTTAAAAGATATACAAACATATGAAGCAGGCAAGCCTATAGAGCTTGTTGTCCGAGAATTTGGCATCAAACCAGAGGAGATAGTCAAACTCGCCTCTAATGAAAATCCGTATGGATGTTCACCAAAAGTGCAAGAAGCGGTAGGGAACATAGTAGCCAATATGGCACTCTATCCAGATGATAGTATGACAAAACTACTAGATGGATTGAGCCAAAAATTTGCTGTGCAAACAGAAAACTTGATTATAGGGAGTGGGAGTGACCAAGTCATAGAGTTTATTATGCATGCAAAAGCAAATAAGGCATCAAAAATTCTCATCAACTCTGTTACTTTTGCTATGTATGAGATCTATGCAAAACATGTTGGTGCAGAGGTGATTCGTACCGTTTCACAAGAGCATGATTTAGAGGAGTTTTATGCACTCTATAAAAAAGAAAATCCAGAGATTATATTTTTATGTACCCCTAATAATCCAACAGGCGATGCTATTGACACCCTTGCACTTTTTGACTTTTTACACAAAATAGATAAAGATACTTTGGTGGTTATAGATGGGGCTTATATGGAGTATGCAGGTTTTAAAGATGTGGCAAAAAAAATTGCTCCTGCAAAACTGGTAGAACAATTTGAAAATGTTATCTACTTAGGGACATTTTCTAAAGCTTATGGACTTGGGGGTATGCGAGTTGGATATGGGGTTGCAAATGCAACTATTATTCAAGAGTTGTATAAACTCAGACCGCCTTTTAACATCACGACACTCTCTTTAGAGGCTGCCTCAGTTGCCTTGGAAGATGAAGCTTTTGTTGAGAAATGTATCGCTTCGTGTTTTGATGAGATGAAACGCTACGAAGAGTTTGCAAATGAGAAAAAACTTGATATAATTAACAGTTATACAAATTTTGTAACATTAGTGCTCAATGTAAGTCAAAATTCTCAAGAAATCTCTAATGCACTTTTGAAAAAAGGAATGATTGTGAGAGACCTCAAAGGCTATGGAATGAATGCAATCCGTGTAACAGTTGGAACAAAAGAGCAGAATAGCCGTTTTTTTGAACTTATGAATGAATTACTCTAACACACGGACATTGAATGGATTTTAAGGCACTTTTTTCTCAATTAGTCGTTTTATATGACAAGCTTACAAAACAGCAAAAGATGATTATCGCCTTTGCTGTTTTAGGGATTGTTGCATTTTTGATTTTTCTCGTTGTCTATAGTGCCCAAAAGCAAGCAAGCGATAATTATGAAACACTCTTTAACTCTTTGAGTTCAGAAGATGCAGCCAAAGTGATTGCCAAGCTTGAAAAAGAGAATATACAATATAAACTTGAAGACAACAATATTATTAAAGTCCCAAAAAGTGTTGTCTATAAACAGCGAATT
This sequence comes from Sulfurimonas sp., assembly GCA_015487265.1. Taxonomy (GTDB): domain Bacteria; phylum Campylobacterota; class Campylobacteria; order Campylobacterales; family Sulfurimonadaceae; genus Sulfurimonas. Next base: position 17,871 of record WFQD01000158.1, read on the forward strand.
GCCATTGCTGCGTTAGGAATTCCTAAAAACAGTGGGGTCGGTTTTGAACTTTTTGACAAACAGGAGTTTGGAGCAACAAGTTTTGATCAAAAAATCAAACATCTGCGCGCATTAGAGGGAGAACTCTCTCGCACCATTGTCTCTTTGAGACCGATTAAAAGTGCATCGGTTAGTTTAGCCCTACCAAAAGAGACACTCTTTGTTTCACAAAAAGCAAAGCCTACTGCTTCGGTTATGATAGTCCTTGCAGATGAGCGACATCTCTCAAGTAAGCAAATTCGAGGGATTAAAAATCTTGTTGCAGCCGCAGTACCAAACCTGAAAGCCAATGATGTTATGCTCATCGATAGTGATGGTGAGACACTTGGCGATGAAGATGAAATGATACAAATGAGTGATTTGTCTTTAGCACAGCAAAAATATAAAACAAAAGAAGAGAAAAAACGACAAAAGAAAATTATTGAAGTGGTTGCTCCTTTTGTTGGGGGTGAAAAAAAAGTGGTTGCTCAGGTTACTATAGAGTATGATTTTTCTGTAAAAAACTCTACTTCTGAGACTTATGATCCTGAAAGTGTTGTGCGAAGTGAACAAGTGAGTGAAGAGAAACGTGAGGGTGGTGCACCTGAACAAGTTGGCGGAGTTCCCGGAACTGTGAGCAATATTGGCCCCGTTCAAGGACTCAAATCAACACAAACAAAAGAGAAGTATTCTAAAAATACGGGAACAACAAACTATGAAATAGGTAAGACTGTCAGCACGACAAAATCACAATTTGCGAGGATTAAACGCATTAGTGCTGCTGTTGTTGTTGATGGTAAATATAAACCAAAACTCAATGATAAAAAAGAGGAAACGGGTGAATTAGAATATACACCACTTGATCCTGCTGAAATTACAGCCTTAAAATCTTTGGTGAGTCGTTCGATTGGTATTGATACAGCGCGCGGTGATGCTATTAGTGTGCAAAATTTACAGTTTCAACGCAACTCGAAACTGCCGAGTCTTGATGGTGTTTCTCAGGCGATGCAATTTAGTGAAACTTACTTAGCTCCTTTTTCTGGACTCTTTAAGTATCTGTTTGTGCTTCTCTTACTATTTGTTCTGTATAAAAAAGTGATTGTGCCATTTTCAGAGAAAATGCTTGAAGTTTCTCAAGAAGAAGAGGAACTTGAACGTCCAAGTCTGGATGTAGAAGAGGAAGAAGATGATGGACTTGTAGAAAAAGTACAGGCAATGCGTAAAAAAGTAGAAGAACAACTTGGTGTCGGGCAAAACTTTAATGAAGATGAACTCAAATATGAAGTCATCTTAGAAAAAGTTAAAACAATGGCTAGTGATACTCCAGAAGAGATTGCAGCACTTTTACAGGCACTGTTAATGGAAGAAGCAGGCGCACCAGCAAATTCTAAACAGGAGAGAATGTAGCACATGGCAACATTGAACCCACAACAACAAGCACTCTTTGATGAAATGAATATGGCGGAAAAGATTGCTATTCTACTTTTACAGATTGGCGAAGAAGAGACAGCGACAATTTTCTCCAATATGGACATAGACTCTATTACAGAAATATCAAAATATATTGCGACAAACTCAACTATAGACAGGGCAGTGGCAACAGCAGTTCTTGAAGAGTTTCATGCAATTTTTCAATCAGGACAGTATATGACCTCGGGTGGTTTAGAGTATGCCCGCGAACTTTTATACCGTACTCTTGGGCCAGAAGAGGCAAAAAAAGTACTTGATAAACTCTCAAGAAGTATGCAAAATACACAAAACTTTGCATATCTCTCAAAAATCAAACCACAACAACTTGCAGATTTTATTGCACATGAACATCCACAAACAATAGCCCTTATTTTAGCCCATATGGAAGCCACAGAAGCAGCGGATACTATCAGCTACTTCCCTGATGAACTGCGAAGTGAGATAGCAATGAGAATGGCAAAACTTGGAGACATTTCTCCTTCAGTCATTAAGCGTGTTTCTGCTGTACTTGAGTCAAAACTTGAATCACTCGCTTCGTATAAAGTAGAAGTAGGTGGTACACGTGCAGTAGCAGATATCTTTAACCGTCTTGGTGCGAAAAGTTCCAAAGCAACTTTGGCAACGATTGAACAAGTGGATGAAGATTTGGCAACACAAATTAAAGAGATGATGTTTACCTTTGAAGATATTGTTTCTCTTGATAAAACAGCAATTACTGAGACACTCAAAGCGGTTGAAAAACCAGACTTGATGCTCGCACTGAAATCTTCTCCTGAAGAGCTTAAAGAGAAATTCTTCTCGGCAATGAGTGAGCGTGCACGTGATGCGTTTGAAGAGGAGATGCAGTTTTTGGGTGCTGTAAAAATGAAAGATGTGGAAGCAGCACAAAGAAAGATTGTTGAAGTGGTAAATGCCCTTGCAGAAGCGGGAACTATTCAAATGGGATCAACAGAAGAGATGATAGAATAAAATGGCAAAAATAATTCAAAATGAAATCATTGACAATCATAATATTCAGAAATATAACTTTAAAGTGCTTGCCTCTACTCAGAATGAAGTAGAAGAGAAAACCTCAAAAACAGAAGAAACTTTTTCACAAGAGCATCATCCAAGTGCACGAAAAAGTGATAGTGTTGATTCAAGTGCCCTAAGCAACTCCTCTAAAGAGTCTTTGATTGAGTCTTTAATGAAAAAAACAGATGAGATGTCCTCAAATTTTATCAAATTGCAAATGAAACTTGAATCCAAAGAAGAAGAGTTTGAACAGGAATTAAAAAAAGCAAAAGAGGAAGCTTTTGCAGAGGGAATAGAGGCAGGAAAAGCCAAAGCAGTAGAAGAAGCACAATTACATCAATCAGAAGCCTTGTCCTTGTTTGCTACATCTGTAAAAAAACTGGATGCGAGTGCACAAGCGTTTGAGAATGGTTTAGAAAAAATAAAAGAAAATCTCATAGCTGCAGCACTTGATATTGCCCAAGAAGTTGTGCATGTTGAAGTGAGTGAAAACTCTGCAAATATAGCCAAAGTGTTATCATTAGAACTTATAAAAGAATTACAAAGTGCATCTAAAGTAATATTAAAAGTTAATCCAAGAGATCATGGTGTAGTATCTGAAGAAGTTGGCACATTGAAGCATGTAGAAGTTGTTTCAGACAGTGCTGTAAGCCAAGGCGGTGTTATTGCTATGAGTGATGCAGGCAATATTGATTCTGAAATACGTAAGCGATTTGAAAAAGTAAAAAAAGTAGCATTAAGTGAGTAGAAAGTAGTATGAATATAAAAGAAAAATCGATTGCAGAATTAGAAGCAGTCAGTGCAGATATACGAGCTGAAATTTTAAGAGTTGTGAGTAAAAATGGGGGACATTTGAGTTCTACCTTGGGGGCAACGGATTTAATCGTTGCAATGCATAAAGTGTTTGACAGTAAAAAAGACCCTTTTATCTTTGATGTGTCGCACCAAGCCTATGCACATAAATTACTTACAGGAAGATGGGAAGCTTTTGATACCTTGCGGCAGTTTAATGGTGTGTGCGGATACACAAAACCAAGTGAAAGTGAAGATGATTTTTTTGTTGCGGGGCATAGTTCTACTTCTATTTCTTTAGGTGTAGGTGCAGCGAAGGCTATTGCCTTAAAAGGGGAAGAAAAATCTCGTATTCCTGTGGTGATGATTGGTGATGGGTCAATGACAGCAGGAATGGTGTATGAGGCTTTAAATGAATTAGGCGATAGAAAATACCCAATGATTATCATTTTAAATGATAACGAGATGAGTATAGCAAAACCTATTGGGGCTGTGAGTCGTATGCTCAGTTCTGCCATGGCTTCACCCTTTTACCAACGTTTTAAAAAAACAACAGAGAGTTTTGTTGAAAACTTTGGAGATGGTGCAAAATATATCGCAAAACGCATGGAAGAATCTCTGCGTTTAATCACTCCGGGACTCCTTTTTGAAGAGATGGGAATTGATTATATCGGTCCTGTAGATGGGCATAATATGGCACAACTTGTTGATATTTTTCAAACAGCAAAAACCATGCAAAGACCGGTAATTATTCATACCCAAACACTCAAAGGCAAGGGCTATGAACTAGCAGAGGGACAGGAAGAAAAATGGCATGGTGTGGGACCTTTTGATTTAGATAACGGCAGTAGTGCAAAAAAATCATCTGCAAAAAGTGCGACACAAATTTATACAGATGCTTTGCTGCATCTTGCAAAAGAGAATGAAAAAATTGTGGGTGCTACTGCTGCAATGCCAAGTGGAACAGGACTCTCAAAACTCATAGAGGAGTATCCAAATCGTTTTTGGGATGTTGCCATTGCTGAGCAACATGCTGTCACTTCTATGGCAGCTATGGCAAAAGAGGGTTTTAAACCTTTTTGTACAATTTATTCTACCTTTTTACAGCGTGGGTACGATCAGGTAATTCACGATACCTGTTTGATGGATTTACCCGTTGTTTTTGCACTTGACCGTGCTGGGATTGTGGGAGAAGATGGTGAAACACATCAAGGTGTTTTTGATATTAGTTTTTTACGAGCTATTCCAAATATGACACTTTTTGCACCACGGGATGAAAAAAGTTTTCATCAAGCGATGGCCTTTGCTGCTGCATATCAGTCTCCTTGTTCTTTGCGTTACCCAAGAGGCTCTTTTGTTGCAACTGATTTGCCAGAATCTCTCCCTTTTGAGTTGGGAAAATCACAGTTACTTGTCTCTAATGATTCAGATATACTCTTTATAGGCTATGGTAATGGGGTTGGACGAGCTTATGAGACAGCACAATTACTTGAAGAAGCTGTGAGTATTCTCGATTTGCGTTTTGTGAAACCGCTTGATATTTCGATGCTTCGTCAAATGGCACAAAAACATAAAAAATGGTTTGTTTTTTCTGATAGTGCTAAAATGGGTGGGGTTGGTTCTGCTCTTTTAGAATTTTTAGCACAAGAACATATTTTAGATGTTTGTGTGCAGAGTTTTGAGTACGAAGATGCGTTTATCACTCATGGTAATACAAAACTTGTTGAGGAGTCTTTAGAACTTCTACCAGCACAGTTGGCACAAAAGGTGAGAGCCTCTTTATAATCCAAGTTCATTCATACATGCTACACAGTACTTGGACTCGGGCATAAGTTTTAAACGTTCAAATGGAATTGCTTCCTCGCACTCTTGACAGATACCATATGTTTTGGTGTCTATATGGGTATAAGTCACTTGGAGTCTGTTGAGCCGTTTTTTGGCAACTTCATACCTTTGGATGTTAATATCTTGTGCTTGTTTGAGCATTTTATGATCGATGCTATCGAGGGAACAATCTTTTTTGATTGGCTTGAGACCTTTTTGAAGCGTGGCAACTTCTTGTGTAAGTGTTGCTATACTCTCTTTCATGATTTGTTTAAGCAGTTGTTTTTCTTGTGGGTTCATATTTCTTTTCCGTATTTTAGAGGTGCCAATTATACAAAAAAATAGATATAAGGAGTCTCATTTGGAGGCAAATATAAAAAATTTAGATGATTTAGCAAAAATTATTGATTACTCACTTGTGCAGAGACTGCAAAGTGATCCTGATGCACGAGAAGATGGCAGGGACTATATGCCAAGGGAAGTGTTTCGTGGGCATTATGTTAGAGTAAAGCCAACACCGCTTGAAAATCCTATCTATATTGCACATAGTCACACACTCTTTAAAGAGTTGGGATTTGCAGATACTTTGGCTACATCGGATGATTTTATGAAAATGTTTTCAGCAGATTTAAGTGCTTTGCCAACACCATATCAAAAGCTGGGATGGGCGACAGGGTATGCACTCTCAATTTATGGGACTGAATATTATCAGCAGTGCCCTTTTCACACAGGCAATGCCTATGGTGATGGACGCGCACTCTCTATTCTTGAAGTCTTTGCCAATAATAAGCGATGGGAGATGCAACTCAAAGGTGCAGGAAAAACTCCCTATTGCCGTGGAGCAGATGGCAGGGCAGTGTTGCGTTCAAGTGTTCGTGAATTTTTAGCACAAGAGCATATGTATGCTTTAGGTGTACCAACAACCCGTTCGCTCACACTCTATACTTCACAAACGCAGAAGGTAGCCAGACCATGGTTTAGAAATGGCTCGTACTCTAAAGATCCGGAAGTGATGATAGAAGAAGATATAGCCATTACAACACGGGTAGCTCCTTCTTTTTTACGAGTAGGGCAATTGGAACTTTTTGCTCGTCGTGCCCGTAAAAAGGAGCATCCACAAGCACGAGAAGAGTTGGAACAAATTGTTGTATATGCTATTGAACGTGAATATAGTGAAGAGATTGCTCCAGATTTGGCATTGGAAGAAAAAATTATTCTTTTGGCTCAAGCCTTTGAAAATCGTATCACTACACTTGTTGCTGAGTGGATTCGTGTGGGCTATTGTCAGGGGAATTTCAACAGTGATAATTGTGCCATTGGAGGATTTACACTCGATTATGGTCCCTTTGGTTTTATAGACGATTTTGACCCACACTACCAGCCCTGGACTGGAGGCGGGCAGCATTTTTCATTTTTAAATCAACCTCAAGCGGCTGAGAAAAATTTTCATATGTTTTACACTGCACTTTTACCTTTGTTAGATTCAAATAAAGATGCCCAAAGAGAGTTAGAGAAAATAAGAGAGAACTTTCCAAGGGTGATGCAAGCAAAAATGATAAAAATGTGGGCATCAAAATTGGGGTTTACTCAGTTTCATGCAGGTATTTTTAATGAATTGATGGCACTGATGATGCAAACAAAGGTAGATTATACAATCTTTTTTAGAGAACTCTCAAATATTCCAGAGACTATCAGTGAACTCAAAAAGAGCTTTTATGGTGATGCTGTTTTGAATGAAAAATTGCTTCTGTTATGGGTAGAGTGGTTGGAAAAATGGAGACTTTATGTTAATCCAGCAGATGATGCAAATGCAAGAGAAAAGCTCTCTGCTCAAATGAAGCAGGTGAATCCAAAATATACATTGCGAGAGTGGCATTTAGTCTCTGCATATAAAGCTGCAGAACAGGGGGATTATACACTTGTAAAAGAGTTGCAAGCTCTTATGAATGACCCATACTCCGAGCAATCAGAAGCGATGCAAAAGAAGTATTATAGAAAAAAACCAAGTGAATTGTTTCATGTCGCTGGTGTCTCTCATATAAGTTGCTCTTCATAGTGCAGTACTTTTATGAGAGATTATAAAAAATTGGATAAAATTTCAAAAATAGAAATACTAAAGGAAAAAATATGGCGGGCTTTCCGACAAATATAGGATGTAAAAATCCAAATTGTATAGCAAAAGATATATGTAAGAGACAGGTAATAGCAAAAGATGGTTCAGCAGTAGAAGTTGGCAGTTTTGGTGGAACACCTGAGAAAAAATGCGGGAAATTTTTAGAAAAATAAGTGATGAAATATTTTGTTATAGCTTTGATGCTTCTACTGAGTGCATGCAGCACCAAAAGCTATCAACAAACGCAAGCAAAGCTGCTTATTCTGAAATCTCCCCTCATAAAATTTGCAGATTTAGCCTATATTCGTAACAATCAAAACGATATTGCCCTCGAACTTTTTGTTGCAGGCAAGGCTATAAAAACAATCACAATAGATCATTTTATTTGTGTAGATGGTGCATGTTTGCCTAAAAGTACATTTAACAAAGAGTATCTCAATGGAGCTTATCCAGATGATATTTTGCAAAATATTCTTTTATCAAAAGCAATTTATGAGGGGAAAAACAGGGTGCTTACAAATAAAGGGTTTTCCCAAAAAATTCAGACGGATGATGTAGATATTTACTATGAAGTAACAGCGAAGCAGACATACTTTAAAGATAGAAAAAAGCATATACTTATAAAGATAAAGGATACAAACAGTTTATGAAAACAAGCAATAAATTTGTAGGGGCACATGTAAGTGCGAGTGGGGGTGTTTTTAATGCGGTTGCAAATGCGGAAGCAATCGGTGCCAAAGCCTTTGCCCTTTTTACAAAAAATCAGCGCCAATGGGTTGCAAAAGAGTTAGATACAAAGACAATCGACACATTTAAAAGTATGTTAGAAAATAGTGGAATTTTACCAAAACATATATTACCACACGATAGTTATCTCATCAATCTTGGGCATCCAGAAGTGGAAAAGTTGGAAAAATCACGTAATGCTTTTGTGGATGAGCTCCAACGTTGTGAGCTGTTAGGACTTGATAGACTCAACTTCCATCCGGGAAGTCATTTAGCAAAAGTAGCGAAAAAAGATAAAGAAAATCGTGAAGTGATGGCACCCATAGAGGATGTTTGTTTAGATACGATTGCAGAGTCTATCAATATCGCTCTTGATAAAACGCAGGGAGTGAGTGCCGTTTTGGAAAACACTGCAGGACAGGGAAGTAACCTCGGGTGGCGTTTTGAGCATTTAGCACATATTATTGATAAAGTTGAGGATAAATCTCGCATAGGTGTCTGTATAGATACTTGTCATATGTTTACAGCAGGCTACGACATAAGAACAGAAGAGACTTATAAAAACACTTGGAACGAGTTTGAAAAAATAGTCGGCTTTGAGTACTTGATGGGAATGCATATAAATGACTCAAAACCACCTTTAGGCTCGCACATCGATAGACACCATTCGCTTGGAAAAGGAGAAATCGGACTTGATGCATTTGGATTTATTATGAATGATGCAAGAATGGATGATATTCCCTTGATTTTAGAAACAATTGATGAAACTATATGGAAAGAGGAGATAGAACTTTTATATAGCTTTACATAGCCTCATCATCTCTGATGAGAGCTATGTAAAAAGGATTTACTGGGACCGTTCAAAATTCTGTGTCAATCGGGTAAAATAACAAATACCCAAGGAAAGACACATGAAGATAGAAGTAGATGTTGAGCAATTTGCTCAAGATATTAAAGCAGGTAAAGGAATTGGCGGTGTTGATGGAGCACTGAGTTCTCTTA
>WFQD01000159.1 GCA_015487265.1 Sulfurimonas sp.
GCAAAAAAAATAATCAAAATCAATATACAAAAAAAAGATGCAAAACAAGACCTCCAAAACATCATACAACGATTTCAAAGAAGCAATGACCCGCATTTAAGTCTCTTTATCGCAAAAAAATATTATGAACAAAAAAATTACCAAGAAGCATATAATTATGCTTTAGCAACCAATAAACTAGACAATAAAATAGATGAGAGTTGGATTGTCTTTTGTAAGGCACTTGTTCATTTAGGAAAAAAGAAGTTTGCCATCAAAGTACTCAAAGATTATATCAATGCCTCCCAATCAACATCAGCGAGTATCTTACTCTCAGATATTCAATCAGGAAAATTTAGATGAAAACTTTACTTTTACTCCTTCTTGGACTTACACTTCATGCAAATGTCAAGCAAGAGATGTTTCACCTCTATCAACAGAAGAATTTTTCTGCAGTGTGTAACAGAGGTTTGCAAGCTTTTTCAAAAAATATGCATGATGAAGAGTTTCTCTCTATGTATGCTTTTTCTTGTCTATATGCAGATTATGTCGATAGACTCGCTGTTCCTATTACTATTATGAAACACTCCCAAGAAGCACGAGCAAATGCAGCTTACTTTTCTGTTATCCTTATGCAAAAAAAACTCCTTTTTCATGCCCTTATAGATAATTATGCACTTACAAATCTCAAATTACCAACAACGGATTATATCCTCTCAAAAGTTTTTGACCTTTATGTAAAACTTGGAAAACATACACCCAAACCATATTATCTTTTTCAAGACCCTAATGATACAAAACTAAGCTATAAACTCTCTACACAAAAGGGTGATAAAGTCATTATAGAAGAGTTTTACAATTCACGAAGTGTGAAACGCCACACATACTGGTAAAAGGTAATCTCATGGATAGAATAACAGAAGATTTATTAGCAAATGGTTTAATTATGAAAGGACAGGTAGAGCGACTCTCTGCCAAAGGCATTCATGACTACTTAATCCTTAGAGATATTACCCTCTCTGGATTTATGACTATGAACAGACTTGTGCGTTTTATTGTGCAACAAATTCGCGATGGTATTTACAACCTCTCTATCATTGATAATTATGAGTATATTAGTGAAAAACTCGTTTTACAAGAACTCGCTTCAGAACTCAACTTACTCTATGTGGACCTTGATTCTATGGATATGGATTATTATCTCACAGAGCGTGTTCCACTTGCACAACTCAAAAAGCATAATATTATTCCAATCTCACAAGATGAAATGAGTATTACCGTTGCGTTTAATGATCCCTTGGACATTTTAGCGCAAGAGGCGGCACAAAGACTTTTTCCAAGAAAAATTCTTAAAATTGCCCTTGCCCAAAAAAAGCAAATCGCTTCATATCTCTATAAAATAGAACTCAAAGATAGTGTCAAAGGTCTCGTAAAAAAAATCAAAGATGAACTCAATTCCATCGGTTCAGTAGAAGATCAACAAAAAGCCTCCTCTATTCTCTTACTCATCGATGTTATCTTAAAAACTTGTATTAATGGTCGGGCGAGTGACATTCATATTGAACCAACTGAAAAAAACTGTGTTGTTCGTGGGCGTGTCGATGGACGACTCTCTGAGATGTTTATTTTTGAAAAAAGTATCTACCCACCACTTGCTTCGCGTTTAAAACTCCTTGCAAATCTTGACATCGCAGAAAAACGCAAGCCACAAGATGGACGTTTCTCCACATCTATTGGAGCAGCAGAGTATGATTTTCGTATCTCGACACTTCCTATTCTCTATGGAGAGTCCATTGTTATGCGTGTCCTTGACAAGCAAAAAGCCTTAGTAAAACTTGAAGATGCAGGGATGGATAGTGCAAGTTATAACAAACTCCTTAAAGGGCTTGAAACTCCTTTTGGCATTATTTTAGTCACAGGTCCTACGGGGTCGGGAAAAACAACAACACTCTATGGTGCCCTCAATGAGCTTCGAAATGTGGAAGACAAGGTCATTACAGTTGAAGACCCTGTAGAGTATAGAATGAACCTTATCCAACAAGTACAGGTCAATCCAAAAGTTGGTCTCAGTTTTGCAGATGCCCTGCGTTCCATTTTACGCCAAGATCCAGATAAAATCATGATTGGAGAGATTCGTGATCATGAAACACTTGAAATCGCTATTAAAGCGGCACTGACAGGGCATATGGTTATTTCAACACTCCACACGAATGACTCTGTAAGTGCTATCGCTCGTATGGTCGATATGGGAATCCAACACTATCTCATTAGTGGGGCACTTGTTGCAGTACAAGCACAAAGACTTGTACGTAAAATCTGTACACACTGTAAGGTTGAAGAGAAACTTCCCTCTTCTGTTTTAGCAGATTTACGAAATGACATTCCGAAAAAAGCTAAATTTTATAAAGGCAAAGGGTGTAGAGAGTGTGGCGATAGTGGCTATATGGGGCGAGAAATGATTTGTGAAGTGCTTAATATTTCCGATGAATTATCTTCACTCATTGCACAGAGAGCCTCAAAAGAGCGCCTTCTTGAACAGGCCAATAAAGAAGGCTTTGTTGATTTATACCATAATGGCATTCAAAAAGCACTCGATGGCATTACAAGTATTGAAGAGATACTCAAAGTAGTCAAAGTATGAAATATTTTGTCGCCACAGTACTTACAAAAGGAAAAAAAGAAGAAGTAGGCTTCTATGCAGAGACGAAAAAAGATGCCCGCAGTTATGCAAAACTCAAATATACCGGCATTATTATTAAAGTAGAAGAGACAGAAGAACCGCTTGATATACAGTTTAAGCGCTTCAAAGAGACTCTTTTACAAAATTTCAAAAAGAAAAAAATCAAACAAGATGCCCTCATCGCTGCCATACGCCAACTTGCTGTTATGACAAATGCTGGTATTTCTATTCATGACTCCATCACAGAAATTGCAGAAGCAACCACAGATGAAGCACTCAAAATTGTTTTTGAAACTCTTGCTGATGATATTAACTCAGGACACTCCTTATCTGCTTCTATGGGTGCATTCCGTTATGAGCTAGGCAACCTCACAATTGCAATGGTCGAACTTGGTGAAAAAACAGGAAATCTTGATGAAGCCTTATATGCACTTGCTGATATGCTTGAAGAGATTCGAGCCAATATTATCAAATTTAAAAAAGCAATGGCCTACCCACGTAATGTTATGATAGCGATGGCTGTTGCATTTACTATTCTTATCTCTTTTGTTGTACCAAAGTTTAAAGATATGTTTGAACAGCTCCATGTAGAACTCCCCTTGCCGACATTAATCTTGCTCAAACTCGAGTATATTTTTAACAATTATGGTCCCTATGTCCTGCTTGGTCTCTTTCTCACCATTGTCACTATGCAATACCTCATCACCAATTATGAAAATATTCGATTAAAGTGGCATACCCTCTTGCTAAAAACCTACCTTATCAAAAATATTATCAAATTTTCTACACTCAATCGCTTTACCTTGGTTTTTTCTGAGCTTTCTCGAGCAGGTATTCCCATTGCAGAGGCTCTTGACACAGCCATAGGTATGATTGACAATTTACCACTCAAACAAAAACTCTTGACAGTCAGAAGTACGGTGGAAAAAGGGGGAACACTCAATGAAGGTTTAAAAGAGACTGCCCTTTTTGAAAATATGATTATACAGATGATTCGTGCAGGCGAAGATAGTGGAACACTCGACACCATGATTAAAAAAGTAGCCGAGTACTATAAAATGCGTTTTGATGCCATCATTGATAATCTGAGTGAAGCGATAGAACCTATTATGCTCTTTTTAATCGCAGGTATGGTTATTTTACTCGCCCTTGGTATTTTCTTACCAATGTGGAACTTGGGAAGTGCTGTCTCAGGAGGATAAAGCAGCGAAAAAATTTTCCATTTTCTCCTCTGTTGCTTGCAGAGTATAGACAACTTCGGCTTCAAAATCTTTTTGAATGATTTGTATTCCAAGTTCTTTACATGTGTACTCTACTAAACGAACATCACTATAAGCAATTTTTAGCTCTTTTTGTATCTCTTTTTCATATGCGAGAAAATGACTCTGGTTCACTACCAAATTGACAGCATCGCTATAGGCTCTTACAAGTCCTCCCGTACCAAGTTTTGTTCCCCCAAAATAACGCACAACAATGACAGCAGTGTTGATAATATCTTGCCCTTGAAGCACCATCAAAGAGGGTTTGCCTGAAGTTCCTTTAGGCTCGCCATCATCACTTGAATGCTCCACTACTTGGTCAAACTCGTTCAAGTAGCGAAAAGCTGTTACAAAATGTCTTGCTTTTGGATGTTCATTTTTCAGATTTTGAAGTTGCTCCTCATACAAGGAGTATGGCATAAGGTGTGCAATAAATTTTGATTGCTTCACCTCATGGGTATAAATCGAAATATCTTGAATATATTGCATACTTTATGCTAAATTTGTATATACTTTTTGCACATCCTCATCATCTTCTAAACGCTCTAAAATTTTGTCTATATCTTCTTGTTGTTCTGCTGTAATTGTAATAGGTGTATTTGCCATGCGTTCTAAGTGTGCCTTGGTAATCTCTATGCCCATATCTTCAAGTGCTTTTGTGAGTGTTCCAAAACTCGTATATTCACCTGTAATAATCGCTACACCATCTTCTGCTTCTATCTCTTCAAGCCCTGCATCAATGAGTTCTAGTTCTAACTCTTCTAAATCCATAGCTTCTGTGACATCAAACTCTATTAAAGCTTTTCTATCAAACATAAACTCCAAAGAGCCATTGGTTAAGAGTTCTCCACCATTTTTTGTGAGGATATTTTTTACATTGGCGACTGTTCTTGTGTTATTGTCTGTCATACACTCTATAAAAATCAAAATGCCATGCGGAGCTTTGCCTTCAAAATTAACCTCAAGCATACTTGCTGTATCTTTTGCCGCGGCACGTTTGATAGCTGCATCAATATTGTCTTTTGGCATATTTTCTGCTTTTGCATTTAAAATTGCTGTACGCAGTTTTGCATTTGAGTCAGGATCCATGCCACCCTCTTTGGCTGCCATCGTAATAATCTTACCAAGTTTCGGGAAAAGCTTTGACATTGCTCCCCATCTTTTCAATTTTGACGCTTTTCTATACTCAAATGCTCTACCCATTATCTAAATC
>WFQD01000160.1 GCA_015487265.1 Sulfurimonas sp.
AGATGTGTATAAGAGACAGCCTACATATAGTATAGTAAAATGTTTTAGTTTTGGAAGTGTAGCAAAAAAATGTTAAATGAAAAAATTGCATAATTTATTAAAGTTATTTTTTCTCTTACCGATATTACTTTTATATCGAGGCAAGGAAGCCAAGATACAAACTTTATTTAGAGCGAAAGGCTCTAACCCGAAAAGGATTTATTATGGGTTTTAGAATTAACACAAACATCGGTGCGATGAATGCGCACAGAAATTCGGTGATGAATAATATTGGACTTGACAAAAGTTTAAATTCACTTTCATCAGGTTTACGTATTAACAAATCTGCTGATGATTCAGCTGGTCTTGCTATTGCTGATAAACTTTCAGCTCAGTCTCAAGGTCTTGGTCAGGCGATTAAAAATGCTACAGATGGGATTGGCTTGATTCAAACTGCTGATGGTGCTCTTGAAGAGTATACTAACATTCTTAAAAGAGTTCGTGTTCTTGCAACTCAAGCAGCCAATGATACACAAGACACAACATCACGTAGTCATATTTCAAAAGAGATGCAAGGTTTACTTGCTGAAGCGAGTGATATCGCAAAAACTACGAAATTTAATGGTGTGAAATTGTTAAATTCATCAGGGATTACATCTGGTAAATTTACTTTCCATGTCGGTGCTTATAATGCAGAAACACAGAGTGTCGTTATTGGAAATAACTCGCTTATTTCTATTGCTAAAGCAACAGGTGGATCAATCGTTATTAACAGTAGTGGTTCAGCTGGTTTAGCAACACAAAGAGCAGCGGCTGAGAGTATTATCTCTCGTATGGACTTTGCACTTGACAAAATCAATGGTAAACGTGCAACACTTGGTGCGGCTCAAAATAAACTTGAATCAACTGTGAGAAATATTTCAGTAACACAAGTGAATGTTACAGCAGCGGAATCTAACATTAGAGATGTTGATTTTGCAGCAGAGAGTGCAAATTTTGCAAAACATAATATTTTGGCACAATCTGGTTCGTATGCTATGAGTCAAGCGAATTCTGTACAGCAAAATGTTATGAGATTATTACAATAGTAGTAGTTTCTCTTCTTAACATAAAGGTTTTTACCTTTATGTTTTTCCCTCCCTTTTTTTCTCTTCATAAGTGGTATGTTTTTTGCTTTTATATAAGGTATGGATATACTCACACTGATTGGTCGTCATCAAGCACTATTTTCTAATGATATTGAGATATATAAGCAAGGATTGCATGATATTATTTCAAAATCTACATTTCTTGTAATTGGTGGAGCAGGATCTATTGGTCAGGCAGTTACAAAAGAGATATTTAAACGCAATCCTAAAAAACTTCATGTAGTTGATATTTCAGAAAATAATTTGGTAGAACTTGTTCGCGATCTTCGTAGTGCATTTGGCTATATTGATGGCGAGTTTAAAACTTTTGCACTTGATATTGCTTCTTTGGAATATGATGCATTTATTAAGAATGATGGAGCATATGATTATGTATTGAATCTTTCCGCTTTGAAACATGTACGTAGTGAAAAAGACCCTTTTACTCTGATGCGTATGATTGAAACAAATATTTTCAATACAGACAAAACCCTCAAACAATCCATAGCCAAAGGCACAAAAAAATACTTCTGTGTTTCCACAGACAAAGCTGCAAACCCTGTCAATATGATGGGAGCGAGTAAACGTATCATGGAGATGTTTGTGCATAGAAACTCTTTGGGCATTGATGTCTCTATGGCTAGATTTGCTAATGTGGCATTTAGTGATGGCTCTTTGCTTCATGGTTTCAATAAACGCATAGAAAAAAGACAGCCTATAGTAGCTCCCAATGATATCAAACGCTACTTTGTGACACCTCAAGAGTCAGGGGAGCTTTGTCTTATGTCTTGTATATTTGGGAAAAATCGCGACATATTTTTTCCTAAACTCAGCAAAAGCCTCAACCTTATCTCCTTTGCAGAGATAGCCGTGAAGTATCTCGCAGAGTTAGGCTATGAGCCCTACTTATGTGAGAGTGAAGATGAGGCTAGAACACTAGCAAAGACACTTCCTCAAGAGGGCAAATGGCCCTGTCTCTTTACTAAGAGTGACACTACAGGAGAGAAGGACTTTGAGGAGTTTTTTACTGAGGCGGAGAGTTTAGATATGGATAGGTTTTCCAATCTTGGCATCATCAAAAATGAGCTTGACTTTGATGCAGAGAAGCTAAAGAGTTTTGAGATAAAGATGCAAGAGTATTTAGACAATCTCTCTTGGAGTAAAGAGGAGATACTAGAGGAGTTTTACAAACTACTTCCAGATTTTAGACATAAAGAGACTGGTAAATATTTAGATGGTAAAATGTGATGCAGAATATAGTAAGTTTTATTCAAGAGCTTTATAAAACAAAAGAGTTTCTTCCTCTGCATGAGCCAAGATTTTTAGGCAACGAAAAAAAATACCTTAACGACTGTATAGACTCTACCTTCGTCTCAAGTGTAGGAAAATATGTCGATAGATTTGAGGAGGAGTTTGCTGCGTTTGTGGGAGCTAAATATGCCATCGCCACTGTTAATGGCACGGCAGCCTTGCACATCTCACTACTTCTTGCAGGTGTAAGCAGGGATGATGAAGTGATAACGCAGCCTCTTACATTTGTAGCTACTTGTAATGCCATAAGTTACTGTGGGGCCAAGCCTCTCTTTGTGGATGTTGACTTAGACACTATGGGGCTCTCTGCTCTCGCACTTGAGGATTTTCTTGAGAAAAATTGCGAGCTGATTGATGGGCAGTGTAGAAACAAAAAGACAAAAAGAGTCATCAGAGCCTGTGTTCCTATGCACACTTTTGGGCATCCATGTAAGATAGATGCAATCTTAGAGATTTGTAATAAATGGCACATAACCCTTGTAGAAGATAGTGCAGAGAGTCTTGGAAGTTACTACAAACAGAAGCATACCGGAACCTTTGGAAAACTTGGAGCTTTTAGTTTTAATGGCAACAAAATCATCACAAGTGGGGGAGGTGGTGTTATAGTCACTGATGATGCAGCACTTGCTAAAAGAGCCAAACACCTCACAACTACGGCAAAAATGCCACACCCTTACGAGTACACCCATGATGAGATAGGCTATAACTACCGTATGCCCAACCTAAACGCAGCCCTCTTAGTGGCACAGATGGAGC
Organism: Sulfurimonas sp.; assembly: GCA_015487265.1. Taxonomy (GTDB): domain Bacteria; phylum Campylobacterota; class Campylobacteria; order Campylobacterales; family Sulfurimonadaceae; genus Sulfurimonas. The sequence continues at coordinate 3,174 of WFQD01000160.1, forward strand.
AGTTAGAGAAGTTTTTAGCTAATAAAAGAGCATTGAGTGAACAGTATAAGCAGTTTTTTACTCAATATGCCGATATAGAGTTCATACAAGAGCCAGAAGATGCAGAGTCAAACTACTGGCTTCAAGCAGTTCTCCTCAAAGATAAAAGTGCGAGAGATGAGTTTTTAGAGTTTATGAATAGCCATAATATCATGGTACGACCTATCTGGAGACTTATGAGTGAACTAGAAATGTTTCAAGATACAGAGTGTAGCGATTTGAAAAATGCAAAATATTTACAAGAGCGAGTAGTGAATATCTCAAGTGGAGTAACTTTATGAAAGAAAAAATCCTTTTAATAGGTGGTGGTGGGCATGCCAAAGCTGTCATAGATGTCATAGAGCAAGAGGGGAAGTTTGAGATAGCTGGGATAGTCGAGAAGTTTGTTGGCGAGTCTGAAGCAGTGCTAGGGTATCCCCTCATAGGGACAGATGATGAGCTCGCAGAGCTCCGTAAAGAGTATAAGTATGCCATTATTACCATAGGACATCTCAAGTCAAATGCTATTCGAGTAAAGCTCTTTGGTATCTTAAAAGAGTTGGATTTTACACTCCCTGTTGTTGTCTCTCCTTTGGCGTATCTCTCTAAGCATGCAGAGGTGGCTGAGGGCACAGTGCTTATGCACCATGCCTTAGTAAACGCAGGTGCAAAAGTAGAAAAAAATTGCATCATTAATTCTAAGGCTTTAGTAGAACATGATGCTATTATAGAAGAGCACTCACATATCTCTACCGGGGCGATAGTTAACGGTGGTGTACGAGTAAAAGCAAACACCTTTTATGGCAGTAACGCCACCTCAAAAGAGTACACAGAAGTCAAAGGCTTTGTAAAAGCGGGGAGTGTTCTCAAATGAGTGTCTTTATTATAGCAGAAGCTGGAGTAAATCATAATGGAAGCAAAGAGCTTGCCAAGAAGCTCATAGATGTAGCAAGTGAAGCGGGTGCAGATGCTGTGAAGTTTCAAACTTTCAAGGCTGAAAAACTTGTAAGTAAAAATGCCAAAAAAGCCGACTACCAACAAAAAAATATGAGTGAGAACGATGATAGCCAGTTCAATATGCTCAAAAAACTTGAGCTCGATGTAGATACACATAATGAACTTATAGCCTATGCTAAGAGTAAAAATATCATGTTTCTCTCAACGCCATTTGATCATGAAAGCATTGAGTTACTCAACAACTTAGAACTCCCTATCTTTAAGATTCCAAGTGGCGAGATAACAAATCTTCCATACCTCAGACATATAGGTAGCTTGCAAAAAAAAGTGATACTCTCAACAGGGATGTCTCATCTAGGAGAGATAGAAGCTACTCTTGATGTCTTGGTAAACGCAGGCACAAAAAAAGAGGACATCACAGTGCTTCATGCCAACTCAATGTACCCAACTCCCATAGAGGATGTCAATCTCAAAGCGATGCAGACAATAGGGGCTGCATTTGATGTAGCGTTTGGCTATAGTGACCACACTTTAGGCATTGAGGTAGATATAGCTGCTGTGGCACTTGGAGCATCTTGCATAGAAAAACATTTCACACTAGATAAAACCATGGAGGGACCAGACCATAAAGCCTCACTTGAACCAGATGAGTTAAAAGCCATGGTACAAGGGATACGAAATATTGAAAAAGCTTTAGGAAGTACTCTAAAAAAGCCAAGCAAAAGTGAAATGCCAAACATAGAGGTAGCAAGAAAATCTATTGTCGCTTCACAAAGCATAGCAAAAGGGGAACTCTTCAGTGAGGAGAACTTGACTACAAAAAGACCAGCAAAGGGGATAAGCCCAATGAGATGGGATGATATAGTTGGGAAAACTGCTCAACAAGATTATGAAGTGGATGAGTTGATATGAGTGGAAGAAAAATATGTGTAGTCACAGGAACTCGTGCAGAGTATGGCTTGCTTTATTGGCTGATGAAAGAGATAGAAGCGGATAAAGACTTAGAACTTCAACTCATAGTGACAGGTATGCATCTGAGTCCTGAATTTGGCTTAACATACAAAGAAATAGAAAAAGATTTTAAGATAGATAAAAAAATTGAAATGCTTCTTTCTTCAGATACTGCTATTGGCATTTCAAAATCAATGGGATTAGCTCAAATCTCTTTTGCAGAAGCTTATAAAGAGTTGCAACCAGACTTACTTGTAGTTTTAGGCGATAGATATGAGATATTTTCTGCTGTGAGTGCTGCTATGATTACTCGCATACCCATCGCTCATCTTCATGGTGGTGAGACTACAGAGGGTGCATTTGATGAGTCAATTCGCCATAGCATTACAAAAATGAGTCATCTACATTTTACTGCTACTGATGAATACAGAAAGAGAGTTATTCAGTTAGGCGAACATACTAAAAGAGTTTTTAATGTTGGTGGTATGGGGATAGAA
>WFQD01000161.1 GCA_015487265.1 Sulfurimonas sp.
CCAAGTCATACTGTGTCGGTTTTGCAACAGTAATCGATTCATAATCCGTCTTTGCATCACTCTCATCGATAAGTAGTTCTTCATAGAGTTTTTCACCCGGACGCAAGCCACTAAACTCGATCTTCACATCATCTCTGCCACTGAGTTCTATCATCTTTTGTGCCAAGTCAGCTATTTTGATCGGCTCTCCCATATCGAGTATAAATATCTCTCCACCGCTTCCAATCGCACCTGCTTGAAGCACCAATTCACACGCTTCCGGAATAAGCATAAAGTAGCGAGTAATATCAGGATGTGTCACTGTTATCGGCCCGCCTGCTTCTATCTGTTTTTTGAACTTCGGTATCACGCTGCCGCTTGAACCAAGTACATTGCCAAATCGTACAGCGACGATGTCCGTGCCCTGTCCGTTAGAATTCTGTGCATAAAGCTCGCAGATACGTTTTGTCGTCCCCATGACATTTGTAGGTCGGACTGCTTTATCTGTCGAGATCATTACAAATTTTTTCACATTATGGCGAATGGCAGTGTCTATGACATTTTTCGTTCCCATGACATTGTTGTAGATACCTTCATATACATTTGCTTCAACCAAAGGGACATGTTTATACGCAGCTGCGTGAATGACAATGTCTGGCTGGTATTTTGCAAAAGTTTTTTCCATTGCATCTTTATCTGTAATACTCTGCATCACAGTAGCAGCAGGAACATTTTTAATCTCTTCGTTAATAGCATAAAGATTGTACTCACAGTGATCAAGCATGACAAGTTTTTTCGCACCATACTTCTCGCATTGACGGCATATCTCACTCCCTATACTTCCACCTGCACCGGTCACTAAAATCACCTCATCGGTAATAAACTCAGCAATTTTTTCTTTATCAAGATCTTTAGGGTGTCGTGCGAGCAGATCTTCCACAGAGATATCTTTTAACTGTTTTGAGAAATCTTTCTCCTGTAAAATTTCACTCAGTGAAGGAAGAACCTGAATCTCTAAAAAACACTCATTGAGCTCTTCATAAATCTCTTTTATGCGAGACTTCTCAGCAGAAGGCATCGCAATAACGAGCAGGTCAAACTTCTCTTTGCATCTTCTTTGCAACTCATCGGCAGAAACTACTTTTACGGAGTCGATAGAACGGTTTTGAATGACTTTGTCATCATCGACAAAATATCGTACTCGGTACTCACTGTTTGAAAATTCTGATTCAAGCTTGATGCCTGCTCGCCCTGCTCCATAGATGACAACACTTTTGGTCTTTTGCACTCTACTTTTGTTTATAAAGTAATAATAAGTATACATCAAAAAATTGATGGAAAAAATGTAGAGAAAAAGCTCAGAAACCAAAAACGAGAAACGCACTTCTCCATAGAAGTAAGGCATATATACCAAAAAAGCCACGACATAAACAAAACTTTTGATTAAAAATGTCTTTTGAGAAGCCTTGGACCAAGAAAGAGAGTAGTCACGTAAGATTAAACGAGAAGCGATCATTCGGACTAAAATTACTCCAATAATAACTTTATAATCAACAGGTATATGAAAAATAAAAAATGTCCACAAAAAAGTTATAAATGAAAGTGCAATAATGACTAAAAAATTTAAAATTCGTTTATCTACGCGAAACACTAAAAAGCCTTTTTATAATCTACAAACTTCATAATAGAATATAAAAGTATTAAAGAGAGTAAAAATGTTATCCAAATTGATGGCAAAAGATAGACCAAACAAAAAAGTAAAATATTAACACCGGTAGCATAGAGAACAACTTTTGTATGCGACCATCCAGCTTGCGTAAGACGTTGATAGGCATGCTTTTTATGTGCCTGAGAAAGTTTTTCACCATTTTTATATCTACGAAACAGTGTAAGTGTAGCATCAAACCAGAAAAGTCCAAACAGTATAATCCATACCCATAAATTTGCCGCATCTTGATTAGCATAGTAGATGGTAAATATGGCAATATTATAGCCTAAAAGTGTACTACCGACATCACCCATAAAGATTTTTGCATTACCAAAATTCCAGTATAAAAAACCAAAAACCGCTACAGCTAAAACTATAAAATGCCAACCTGAAAAAAGCATAAAACCGGCAATAGACAAAAACAGAGCCTCACTCCCTGCATAACCGTTTATGCCATCTAAAAAGTTATACAGATTGATAAACCAAATAATCATAAAAAAAGCAAAAAGATTTGTAAAAATTGAATTCTCAATACTAAACACTCCAAAATCAAGAATATGCAAACCCCCAAGAGCCCACATCCCACCAAGAGCAACTGCTGCCTGCGTGACAAGTCGTAATTTTGCAGAGAGTTCGTACAGGTCATCCAAATAACTCACAACGGAGAGGAGAACACCAAACATCAAAGCATAATACAAAGAACTCTCAATTTTATCTACAAAAAAGAGATATGCAAGACCGACAAACCAAGTAACAGCAATAGCGATACCGCCACCATGAGGTGTAGGAACACTATGCGAACTCCGCTCATTCACCTCAGCAACAAGTGATTTTTTAATGGCGTAGTTTTTTATTAGATATGTTAAGGTAAAAGACAACATAAATAAAAACAGATACATATTAAGCAATTTCCTGATAATATATTTTATTTACTATATCTTTATCAAACTTCTTTTGAGCAATTTTTTGGGAATTTTTTCCCATTTGAATAATTTGTTCGTGTGTTGCATTTATCATTTTTTCCATCGCTAATGCTAAAGAATAACTATTTTTCGCTTCACACAAAAAGCCATTGAAATTTTCTATAACTACCTCTTTACAACCCGCAACATTAGTCGTTATAATAGGTTTAGATGCACTAGCAGATTCTATTAAGAAGCGTGAAAGGCCTTCTCTATAACTAGGTAAAACTACAATATTTGTTTTCGATAAGAATACTTTGATATTATTTGTCTGCCCCAAATATTGAATTATATTATCTTCTTGCCATTGGTTCACTTCATTAGGTGTAATAGCAGATGGGTTTCCATTATCAAATGGTCCAGCTAATAAGAATGATACATATGAATATTTTTCTTTTAAGATTTTTATAGCTTCTATATATTCATATACCCCCTTATCCTTTAAAAGACGAGAGACCATCAAAAAAGTATACTGTCTAGTTTGTGATTTGCAATCTTGAAAAGAAGTTGTATCCACTCCAGAACCCGGTACTATGGCGACTTTTTTTTCGTTTACTAATTTATTGTCAATAAAAAAATTTTTATCATCTTCATTTTGAAAAAATACTTTTGTAGAAAAGTTCAAAGAAAACTTATAAAATAGTTGCAGTACTTTTGCCAACACACCACCTCCAATAATAGCTGATCCTAAACCATTAATTGTATTAATCGACTTAACACCTGCAAGCTTTGCAGCAATAGTTCCATAAATATTTGGTTTGATGGTAAAATGGAAAACATAATCAGCATTGTATTGTTTATAAATTTTATATAAATTAAACATATATACAACATCTTCCAAGGGGTTTAAACCTTTTCTATTCATTTTCACATAAATAAACTTTACCCCAAGATGTTCAAGTACATTTTTTGTGTTTGACGACAATTCATCTTCTGATGCCACACATACGACATCATAATTTTTCGCTTTCAAGAAGCTAATAAAATCTTTTCTAAAGTTGGCAATTGTGAAGAGTACATTCGCACTTATAATGACTTTTTTCATAAATTTTTCTTCCACATTTCCAAACAATACAAAGTCCACAACATTTTTGCTCTTTTTTCACTTGAAATATTTAATACATTATCTAATAAATCATTTATAAACTTTTGCTTTACAAAACTCGATGAGTAACTTCTTGTATGTAATGCATAGTAAATATTTTCTTTCAGCTCATCATTCACCCATTTTTTCAATGGTACTTCAAAACCTCTTTTTGGCTGGGTTATAAGCTCATTTGGTATATATTTTTTTGCTAGTTCCCTAAGAATATACTTAGTTTGTTTACCTTTTATCTTATATTTGTTTTGTAATCTAGGTGCAAATTCTAAAATATATTTGCTTAAAAAAGGGCTTCTTCCTTCAAGTGACTGACTCATAGTAGCTATATCCATTTTCACCAAAAGATCACTAAATAATATCATTTTAAAATCTAAATAAAGCATTTGAGACAATGGCTCTAAGTCTACATTTTTAATGTATCGATCCATTTTATCATTAATAATATTTTTCTCAAAACTATACACATCTTCAAAAATATCATTTGTACTGCTTAAATAAAAATCAAGTCCATCTTTTTTCGCCATAGATAACAACCTGTATCCATAATTATAAAGCGATTGTTTTTTATGTGGTTTTGGTAATATTTTTGTTAAAGATGATAATGTGTTTGCCAATCCAATCAAACCATTCGCACTTGGCACATATCTTCTATATCCACCAAATAGCTCATCTGCTCCATCTCCGTTCAATATAACAGTTACATACTTTTTAGCCTCTTTTGCTACATAATAACTGGGGATTGCTGAACTATCCATAAAAGGCTGTCCATAATTAGAAAGGATTGTCTCTATGTCATCTTTTAAATTCATAGAAATTGGCAGTTCATAATGCTCTGTATTATATTGCGTAGCTGTCAGTTTAGCTAAATATGATTCATCAAAGGAGCCATCAAACTTTACTGTGAATGTTTTGATATTTTTTTTGTATTTACTTGCGATTGCTACAACGAGAGAACTATCTATACCCCCACTTAAAAAAGCCCCTACTTCCAAATCAGATGATTCTAATCTATCTTTTACGCTTATATGCAAAAGCTCGTCCAAACGAATAAGTGCATCATCAAAAGTGAGGGTTAAAGGGTTTTGATAATAATCCTTTATGTCAAAGTATTGTTTTTTACGCATTTTAAAGGTGTCAAAATCAATTGTATAACAATGCCCAGCTTCTATAGTTATTACATTTTCATAGGGCGTAAAAGTTTCAAAGAAAAATCCACATCTCAAATATGATTCAATGGCAGTTTTATTTATCTTTAAATCCTTTACCCCAGCTCTTATGCCATTAAGCTCACTCGCAAAAAGAATACTATTTGCATCCTTATAAAGATACAAAGGTTTTTTTCCTGAACGATCTCTTGCTAAAATGACACTATTTGTCACTTTGTCTAAGATAGCAAATGCAAACATCCCATCAAGTTTTTCAAACATTTTCTCTTTATATTTTATATACATATAAAGCAATGTTTCCGTATCTGATGTTGTTTGAAAATGAAACTCTCGAAGTTCTTTGCGCAAATTTAAATGGTTATATATTTCACCATTGAAAACAATAGAATATTGTTCATAATGAAAAGGCTGATGTCCATTATGAATGTCTTGAATAGAGAGTCGTGTGTGAAATAGTGCAATATTATTATAGGTATACAATTGTTGCTCATCAGGACCTCTATGATACAATGAAGCTTTAATAGCTTCCATATCATAGTTTTTAAAATTAATTGCTCCTGCTATTCCACACATTAATTTTCCAATATCTTATGAGTAAAATTTTCAACAATAATATCTTTACTATAATTTTCCGCTCGTACAATAGCCTGTTTTTTATATTTTTGCAAGATATGATTATCATTTAGCATTTTATCCATAGCTTGGAACAAATATTTACTATTCTCCACAGGAGACAACACACCGTACTCACCAAATTCATTTTCATTTTTCAATTTTTTAAATATATCACTATTGGGAGACAATATCTCTCTAGGACCACTTGGACAATCTGTAGAGATAATAGGGAGTTCACATCTCATAGCTTCAACTATAACATTCCCAAATCCTTCCCAAAGTGAACTTAGTACAAATATATCGGCATTATATAAAAACTTAAATGGATTGCTTTGAAAGCCTAAAAAGAAAACTCTTTTTTCTATACCTAATTTTTTAGAGAGAGTTTTTAACTCCTCCTCTTTCTCTCCACTCCCCAGTATAATAAGATGCACATCCTCTTCTATTTTACTAAATGCTTCTAACAGTATCCATTGAGCTTTTTGCTCTGTTAATCGACCAATAGTTATCACTACCTTTTTTTCAAATATATGTTTATATTTATCCTCTATATCTTGAGTTTTCAGAGTATCTATCTCCTCAAAATCGATAGCATTTGGTATAAATATATTCTCTTTTTGGGGAATTTTATCTTTTAAGTTTTCATATATACCATGAGATATAAAACTATAAGCATCTGCATTTTTTAATAACATATTAAAAAGATAAAATATATATTCTCTACCTTCATATTGTTTCGTTAAATCAACTTGAATATTTACAATTCGTTGTGTTTTAAAAAATGGTTTTGTCAGCAGTGATAGTATTTGTGCTTTAGTGTTTGTAGCATACACTATATCTGGAGAGAAAATCTTAAGTAATTTCAGCAGTTTAAAGCCTAAAAATAGAAAGTTATACTTTGTCATCTTTTGCGATAAACTATAAACTTCAATATCACTTTTAAGAGTATAATTTAACTGCTCTTCAAGTAAAACAACGATAAGATTAACTCCTTTTTCATAAAGTTCTTCAACTATAATCTTTATAGCCTTCTCAGCACCACCACCTTTTAGATTATCTATTAGAAACAGTATTTTTTTCAAATTAACCCTCCTATAATTTCAATATACTTATAAACCATTTTTTCAACATCTGCAAACTCTTTAGTAAATTTTTTACCATTTGCTACAAGTTTATCGCTTAAATCTTTATTTTCTTCTAGCAACTCTATTTTCTCCATCAATTCATCAACATTATTATACTCAAATAATAATCCATTTTCTTTATCTTTGACAATTTCAGGAGTTCCCCCAACACGACTAGCTATTACAGGACAACTGTTCTCCATAGCTTCTAAAACTATATGAGGTAAGCCCTCGTAAGATGAGTTTAATATAAATAAATCAGAACTACTTAACCAATTTGCAACCTCTTTTTTAGAGATATTTCCTAAAAACTTCGTATCTATATCTAAGTCATCAGAGAGCTTTTGCAAACTACTCTTTAAAGGTCCATCTCCTATAACTATGTATTCAAATGTAAAATCTAACTTAGACAATGTTCTTAAAATAGCCTCTATCCCTTTATGCGGAATCAATCTTGCGACACTTATTATTCTAAACTTACCTTTTGGTATCTGATTGTCTGATTCTTCAAATTCAACGGCATTATATATAACTTCTATCTGTTCTTGTGGATAGTTCCATTGACGCACAATAGTTTTGAGATAATTTGATGGGGTTATAATCATATCACTATGTTGTACTGCAAAATTTCTATACCAATTTGTAAGTTTTGATTTTATACATAGATGAGTAGTTTGATACTCATCAAGTCTACCTTTAAATCTACCACTTCCATTTGCTCTCTCCCAAGCTAAATCTCCAACAATTTTTTGTACTAATTTTTTTTCACTTATTTTTGAGGCTATCGCACTTTCAAAGGCTAAAGTATTTGAAAAAATCAGATCACTATTTTTAGCAGAGTTTACAATAGCTTTGATAACTAAAAAATCTCTCAATGGTTTTTTTATCTTTCTGCTAATTCTAACAACTTTATATGGCAAGTTTGAATCATCTTGCACTTCATCACTTAAAGTTATAACTTCAACATTTATGCCTTTTTGTGTTAAAAGGCTAGCAAATATAGGTATAAATGAAGCTGGTCCCCCTATGTCAGGTGGAAATATACCTGTTGTTAATGTTATAGATTTTAATCTCATTCAAACTCACTAACTATTTTTTTAGCTAAGTTATCCAAAGAATGGTTTTGAACTACTTCATCCCTAAGCTCTGTTCTATCGAAATCACACTCTTTAGCAATAACACTATTTAATTTATCTTTTAAATCTTCTTTTGTATCAAGCAAATATATACCTTTACCATCAAGATGGTGAAATATCTGTTTTGCACTATCGTTTGATGTAATTATAGGTATTCCCATTGCCATTGGCTCTATTATAGTTTTATCTAAACTCCCCGTATCACTTATATTTATAGCTAAATCTATATCTTTATAAATAGTTGGCAATTTTTCAAAAGATATAGATCCTGTAAAGATGATATTGTTTTTATACTCATTAGAAATAGATTGTTTTATGGCATTAAGATATTCTACATCATTACCTGCTAGTGCATCCCCTACAAT
>WFQD01000162.1 GCA_015487265.1 Sulfurimonas sp.
AAGATTTAGAATTTGCAGAACTTGGAGTGGATGATGGACTTTAAAAGAGGTGATATTGTCACAGTAAATCTTAATCCTAAAAAAGGTCATGAAGTTGGAAAAATCAGACCTGCCGTGATTATATCAAGTGATGATGAGAATGATATCTTAGATACCGTAATACTCATGCCTCTATCAACTGATTTACTTGAAGATATGGAACCGTATCGCATGAGAATACTCAAGCGAGATAATCTCAAACAGGACTCAGATATTTTAATTAACCAAGTGCGCTCACTCACTAAACAGAGAATTGGTGAAAAGATAGCAGAACTTACAAATGACGAGTATACTTTAGTAATTACATCACTTTGTAAAAACTTCGTGTAGGAGAATGGAATGTCAATAGAGTATGCTTGAGTATCAACAATTAATTTGATTTTTTAAGGTTTAGATTCAAAATACGACTCTCTCTTTGTATTTCTTAGTGCCAATTTTAGTAGTTTGTTTGACATGTAATAGCTTTTGGCCATGGGTCATCTGATACACCATAGTTTAAAATAGCACTTACCGAAGCACCAAGTCCAGCCCCAAAGACTGTAAATGTCACTTGGTGTCCATATGTTAAATCATCTGCATTTGCTCCATACTCAACGACCGTAGCTGTAATAAGATTGACAATATCGGTAGCATTAGATGGAATGTCTTTCCCATGCTCTTGATAATACTCTTTTAAGCCATCTTCTACCTGTAGCCTTACCGTTCCGTTAGCATCTGCTATCGCCTCTATATTATTCATGATTTTCCCCTGTTTTTTAATTTCTTTTCTAGTTGTCTTATATGAATGATGTTTGAACGCATTTCCATGGAGAAGATAAAGCTACTCTTTCTATATTTTTTTTCAATACTTGCTTCTCCTTTGATCATATAATCAAAAGGAATTTTGCATATATATTTTGCAATATAGTATGCATTCTCTTGATTTTCAATTTTGAAAGCATAATTTTTTTTATCTCTTTTTGAAAGAGATAAAAAGGAACTACCTGGTGTCATATATGCCCACTTTACAAACTCTTTGTAGTTTTCAACCCATTTTAAGAAAGTTGGATTTGTACATGGGTATATGTCATCAATTCTCTCTTGTATCGAATCTAATGCGCTATAACCATTTGTAGCAGCCCAATAGTAAGAGGCTTTTAGTCTTGGATATTTTTCAAAAGATTTTGCCAATCGTTTATCTTTTTGGAATGCATCATGGACCTTGTTTAAAATGGAAAGATAATCCAAAAATTGTTTTTTATATTTTGGAGTATTATAAATAAGATTAAATTTTTGTAAATAATAATCATTTTTCTTCCAATTTGATTGCAAATCAGCCATATATGGAAGATATTCAATATAATAAGGTGCCATAGCAGATATAACCAAATACCTGTCAATCTCATCAAACTCCTTATCTTTCATCGGTTGTTTGCTTAAAGTATCCATTGCATTGTAGATATTTTTTAAGATTGTCAAGAGTTCAGGCTTCATTGAGGCGGCCGAGTTTGTAAAACTGAGACCTCTTTTGATATCTGCATCTACCATAGGCGCATACATAGTTCTCGCATAGTCTATAAGATTGAACTTATAGTTCCATATCTCTCGCTCTGCATCTGTTTTTGGAATATAACTGTATATTTTTTTAAGGACATAAGATTCTACAGAATTAAAAGGTTTAAGTATTACATTATTTGGATGCACTATGCTCATAAGAGCGACTTTCCATAAAAGAACATACTCTCCAGCTATAGCATAAGCTTTTGCTTCTTTGTAAGGCCTATCGGTAAATAAAAGAGCATTGGCTCTTTGTATATAAAAAATACTCATTGCAATAAGATAAATAGAGGTAAAAACTATAACTATCTTTTTTATCACTACGGTTTTGGAAAACATTCTCTCTTTTTTAAAAAATAATTTTCTTGTAACATCCAACAAAAGAGTAAACATCCATAAAAAAAGCAGTAAAATTATCCCACCAATAAAAACAAGTCCTACATAAAGTAAAAACGATTCTAAATATGCCATCACGCAACCCTTTTAAAATAATCAGTCATTATATCTTGTTTTTTTATGAAAGTGAATGTGTTGGTATATGCATTCCCATTCAGGAGAATGGGAACAAGGAGATACTAATCTTCTAAAAATATACGGCCGTTTTTTACAACAATATCTGCTAGAAGTTCCGCTTCAAAGACTCTCTCGGGGAATTTTTTTAGAGCCTCTTCATAGCTTGGATTTGTTTTACAAAATAGAAGAAATGAGTCTTCTATTATGGAAGTTTTTTCTTCGCTCACGCAAGCAAATTGTGCGACAAACTTCTCTATGTCATAGATTGCTTCTGCTTTGCTCTCTTGCAGCAACAGGTTTGTGCCTTCACTTTCCCCTATTCTATGGGGAAGTACAAATATTTTCTTACCCATTTTCAAAGCATACTCAACACTGCGCATCGTTCCTGAGTCTTTATCTGCATAACTCACTATCAACACATCTCCAAGTGCCACGACCAGCTCATTTCTTAAAACAAAATTGTACTTATTCGATGGAGTTTTTGCAGCAAATTGACTCAGAACCAAACCCTCTTTTTCAATAGCGCTGATAAGATTTTTATTAATTGCTGGGTAACGCTTGTCAAGCCCTGTTGCGGCTACCATAATGGTATTTTCACTGCCAGCCGCTTTGTGCGCAATAGCATCGACACCGATTGCTCCGCCGCTGACAACTGTAATACCGTTTTTTGAAAGTTTCGATGCTAAGAGATGTGTCATTTCACGCGCATACTGGTTTGGCTTGCGTGAGCCGACTATGGAGATTTTTCTCTTGTTTAGCAGTTCTGTATTTCCGATGTAATAGAGCTGTTGCGGATATTTTTTCATAGACTCCAGTGCATCGATGTAAAAGTCTATCTGCTGCATCATAAACTGCTAATATACCTTGTTTATAAGCACTAGATCTACATCTTTTGCAAAGAGTTTTTTAGACTCATAGAGTGCTTCAAGGGTATTTTTATGCGGATGTCCAATAGCTATGGCAGTGCCGTGAGCTTTTGCAACCGCTATAGCTTTTTTGATCTGACCTAAAATGTAAGGCTTGTCCATATGATGGTCTAAAAAGACATCACGCGCGACATATTTCAAACCAAAGTTTCTTAAAACCTTCGGCGCTTTTGTCTGTGCTGTGGTTCTGCTGTCTATAAAATGAATATGGTACTTGTTAAGAGCGAAAATGAGCCTGTTCATCGCCACTTCATTGGAGGTGAACTTACTCCCTGTGTGGTTGTTGATGTAGGCCACTTTAGGAAAAAGCTTTTTTATCTCTGCCACTCTTTGTAAAATCTCCTGCTGCGATTCATTGACACGCAGAGTATACGGTTCTTCTTTATTAAAGTGCATCGCTTCCATCGGCATATGTACCATATAAAACTTCTCTTTTGCAGCTAATTTTGCAGAGTTTGGGCGCGCTGCACGCGGTGGGAGAAAAGACATAGTAAGCGGCAGATGTAAACTTTTTACCGCTCGAACTTGAGAGGCAGTCTGTACATCATCGATGATAATAGCGAGCTTTGGCTTCGTAGTATAGAGTTTCACCTCTTTAAGCGGTACTTTTGGTGGATTCGCCAAGGCTTCATTATCTATCTCATGCGAAGCAGAGTTATAACTTTTGGACTCATTTTTGAGTACCTCTTGGAGTTGTTTGTTGACGCTCACTTTCTTTACTTTTGGTTTTGAAGGAAGCTTACGATTTTGTACTACTTTTTCTTGTTTTTTCTCTATCGTTTTCTCAGCTTTGGAGTACCCGATATAGTAACCTATAAGGATAGAACTTAGAACCAAAGCAACAAGCGCCAATGCCCACGCAATGTAACTTAGAAACTTTGAACTGCTGTGTGATTTTTTACTTTTTTTTCTTTTTGCCATTATTGAACTTTTTACAAATTTTTGAAACTATATCCTAAAAATACTAAACAGACAATTTTATTGCATTTTGTCACTAAAAATTTTACTCCTAAACAGTTTTTTAAAGTTTAAGACTGTTTATGCTACAATCAACAGAAAGAGAGCAATAAACAATTAGTGCATAAAATATTTCATTTCCATCTAACGATTGCTATCATATTATTCATCTCTCTTCCATTATGGGCACAACCCAAAAGAGCCTTTATATGGTTTGACGATGAAGATTATCAGCCATTAATTTATCGAGACGATAAAGGAAGATCAGAAGGAATTTTCTATGATGTTCTTACAGAGGCTTTCAAAAGAATGCAAATTCCATTACAAAACAGACTTTATCCGTGGAGTCGTACTCAAGAAATGGTACAGAATGGAGATGCAGATGGCATGGTGACTATATTTACTAAAACTCGCCAGAAATTCTTCAAAGCCACTGATCCTATTGTCACTGTTGAAGAACGGGTTTTTCTCAATAAAAACAATCCAAAAGCTAAGCAGATTCTTCATACCAAATCAGTCAAAAACTTAAAGTATTTTACTATAGCAGAAACCACTAGTTCTGGATGGTCTAAAGAAAATTTAAAAAAGATGCATATTATTTGGGTGCCTACTGCTGAAAGTGCCCTTAATATGATTGCATCTGGGCGAGCTGACATCTATCTTATGAGCAACTATTCAGGACCTATTTTCATAAAAAAACAGATACAAAAAGGGACTCCTTTGAGCAAAAGCCTAAAAGAGGTAATCATGGGAAATTATGCCTTTGCAACCATGAAATATAGACTTCTCATTCGAAAAAACTCACCTTACGTTAATATCATCAATCAATTTAATGAGACGTTACGCCAAATGCAAAAAGATGGTACTTATAAAAAAATCATGGAACGATACAAAATAGAAATGACTTATGACTCAGAAAAATACTAAAACCTTTTTCATTGTAAATGCAATGGATTCATCCCTATCCCAAGTAAGGCAGGAATCATGAAAAAAATATCTGATAATCAATATTTTGAATTTCTTAAAAGTAAATTAGCAACGCGGATCAGCCTCTATATTTTTGGTATTGCCGTCATTAGTTCTTTATTACTTGGTTCCATCCAAATTGTACAAGAATACCACCTTGAAAAAGAAGCACTTCAAAAAGAATTTGAACAGATTCAAAAAACCAATCTTCAGAGTATTAAAGAAAATTTATGGATCCTTAACCTTCCCTCTTTACAAACTACGTTAGAAGGATTGCTTCAAAAACGAAATTTTGTTTATTTTAAACTCACGGATGATAAAAACAAAACCTTCATGGAAGTAGGCAAACGACCTAGAGAAAATTTTATACTTAAAAAAATACCTCTTTATTATAAAGATGCCTATGGAAAGAAAATTTATCTTGGTACATTAACGATGGTTGCAACGACAAAATATATCCGTAATGACATCTTGCACAATAGTCTCTCCACGCTTCTTATTTTATTTATTACCATGCTTTTTGTTGGAGCATTTATCATTCTTTTAGTTTGGTTTTTTATAGTAAAACATCTTTTGAAAATCCAAAATTATACCAATGCAATTCGTTTTGATAAAGAGATTCCTCCTTTGAAACTGAAACGAAATAAAAGTCATTGGACACGTAACGATGCATTAACATCTCTGGTACATACCATTAATAGTATGCAAAGAACAATTCATGATTCTTACCTGCGCTTGGAGTATCAATCCCTTCATGACCCTCTTACAAATCTACCAAATCGGAGATTATTTAAGATAGACCTCTTAAAACGGATCGAAGAGTGTATATCACGTGAAAAGTTTGCTGCTTTATATTTTATCGATCTTGACTCTTTTAAAGTACTCAATGATTCCATGGGTCATACAGTGGGAGATGCATTATTGATCGAAGTAGCCAAGCGCTTAAAAAACTTAGAACAAGAAGGTCTAAAAGTCTATCGGATCGGAGGAGATGAATTTTTAATTTTGACTGAGCCACTTTGCAACGATAGGGAACAGGCGCAAGATCTAGCACAACAGCTTGCTCAAAAGATTCAAGCCCAATTTGATCATAACATCAATATAGAGGACAAGGCTCTCAAAATCACAGCAAGTATAGGTATTGAACTTTTTAACAAAGAACGAGACATAGAAACAATCTTTAAACATGCCGATAATGCACTATACCAAGCGAAAGAGAGAGGTAGAAATAATATTGCATTTTTTTATGAACAGATGCAATCCAATACCGATAAAAAATTCGAAATAGAGCAATTTCTCCATCAAGCTATCAAAGATGATGATTTTATCATCTATTTTCAGCCAAAATTTGATAAAGAACAAAAAGTTCGTTCCGCAGAAGCGCTTACTCGTCTCCGACGTGCTGATGGAAGTTTGGTCCCTCCCGGAGATTTCATTCCTCTTGCCGAAGAGACAGGAATGATTCTTGAAATCGATCGTCAAATTATCCGTAAAGTATTTAAATTTATCCAGAAAAATCAGTCAACAATTAAAAAAAGCACTATAAAGAGTATTGCCATTAATATCTCTCCTAATCAGTTTATAATGGCAGATTTTCCTCAATTTATTATCTCTGAAGCAGAGCGTTTTGCCATAAACCCTAATTTCATTATTTTAGAAATAACAGAAGAAGCTGTGGTATCAAATGTAGAATATGCTCTTGAGACAATGCTTAAACTTAAAAAGCATGGCTTTTGCTTCTCTATAGATGATTTTGGAACGGGATACTCCTCTATGCGTTACTTAATGAATTTTCCTTTAGATGAACTCAAAATCGACAAATCATTCATAGATCACATTTTAGACAATGAACGTAGTGCTGCTGTAATACAGACCATCATCACTCTTGCACAAAACCTTCATCTCAATGTAGTAGCTGAAGGGGTGGAGACACCAGAGCAACTTGAAGCTATTTACAAATATGGTGATGTCCTCATTCAAGGATATATCTTCTCTCGCCCACTACCAAAAGAGGAGTTTCACTCTTTGTTAGACAAGCACATCATATCTTAGAGCTACTTTTAAGATAAATTTCTGTATAATTGCGCGTTCCTTTCTCTTTGTAATCTCAATTTATGAGACTATATTTAGATCCGAAAGGGAAACAAACGCCTGTAATAGGCAATACCAAGAGGAGATCATACTATATGAGAAACTACGAAAACCTAGTAATCGTAAAACCTACATTGACTGCTGAAGAGATTCAAGCAGCTGTAAAAAATGTTGAAGATATAATAACTTCTAACGGTGGCGAAATCGCTGCTACAGATGCAATGGGAATGAGAAAACTTGCATACCCAATCGAAAAAAACGAGC
>WFQD01000163.1 GCA_015487265.1 Sulfurimonas sp.
AAGAAGTACTGAAAGTAGGGTATATTAAAAATTTTGAAAAACAATGTAGAATTAAAAATAATACTTTTATTACAGTAAATATGTCTATGTCTCTTTTGGAAAATCCACAAAGGGTTTTAGTCAGTGTGAGAGATGTCACACAGTTAAAAGCAGTTGAAAAAGCAAAATCTGAATTTTTATCGAATATGTCGCATGAAATACGAACACCTTTGAATGCTATTTTAGGGTTTGTAAGTATTTTGAAAAAAAGAATTTCTGAAAAAAAATCTTTGGAGTATCTTGATATTATCGATTCAAGTGGAAACTCTTTACTGACAATTATTAACGATATATTAGATTTTTCAAAAATACAAAGTGGTTCATTTAGCATTGATAAATTTACTCTTGATTGTATTAAAGAGTTTAATACAACTGTTATGTTGTTTAGTGCAAAAGCAAAAGAAAAAAATATTACTTATGAAATTGCAATTGATAAGAATGTACCTCAAATGATTAAAGCTGATGGAGTAAGAATAAAGCAAATCGTTGCAAATCTTTTAAGTAATGCTATTAAATTTACACCGCAAGCGGGAAAGATTAAAATTTCACTGCATTATGAGAATCCCAATATAATATTTACAGTACAAGATAGCGGTATAGGTATATCAAAAGTAAATCAGGAGAAAATATTTTTAGCATTTAAACAAGCTGATAGCTCAACAACAAGACAATTTGGAGGAACAGGACTAGGACTTTCAATTTCTGCAAGTCTCGCTAACTTAATGGATGGTACTTTGTGTGTAGATTCTAAAGAAGGAGAGGGTTCGACTTTTACATTAACTCTACCAATAGAAGTGATGCAAATAGAGGAGATACAAGAGCAAAATAAAGAAAATAAGCAGCAAGATGAAGAAGTAATACAGTTTAAAGGACATATTTTAGTTGCAGAAGACAATAAAACAAACCAAGCATTAATAAAAATTCTTTTAAGTGATTATGGACTTACTTACGAAATTGCCAACAATGGTTTAGAAGCTGTAGAAATTTTTAAAGAAAGTAAGTTTGATATGATTTTGATGGATGAAAATATGCCCCATATGAATGGACTTGAAGCTATGACTCAAATTAAAGAGTATGAAAAAGAGAAGCAAATTGTAGCAACTCCTATTGTCGCACTGACGGCGAATGCTTTAAGTACAGATAGAGAAAAATTTCTCAATGCAGGAATGGATGGTTTTCTTGCTAAACCTATTGATACTCAAGATTTAGAAGTAACACTTTCAAAGTATTTAGTAAAATGTGCTTCATGAGCGAACAATATGATATACAAGGTAGGATGATGAAAACAACTTTTTTTGCTGCTCTTTTTATGAGTATTTTGTGCAACATTGCTTTAGAAGCAAAAACATATAATTTTGAAGCGGATGCTGTGGGATCTTCTCCTAAAGGCTGGCATTGCAGTAAAAAAAACAAGCAACATTGGGTAATAACACAAAAGGGAAACACCCATGTACTTACTCTTCTACAAACAGATGCTTATGGGAGCCATTTTAATACCTGTTATACAAAAGAGATAAATTTTCAAAATGGTACACTCTCTCTTGATTTACAAGCAGATTCTGGAGAAGAAGATCAAGGGGGTGGTTTGATATGGAGAGTGAAAGATAATAAAAATTATTATGTAGTTAGATACAATCCTCTTGAAGATAATTTTACTTTTTATTATGTAAAAAATGGATACAGAAGAGTCATTCAAAATCGTTCTGTGTATGCAGAAAAAAAGGCTTGGCATACTATAAAAGTGTTGCATAAAAGGGAACATTATAGAATTTTTTTCGATGGAACTTTATTGCTTGAAGGGAATGACACTACTTTAAGTGAAGCTGGTGGTGTAGGGGTCTGGAGTAAAGCAGATGCTTTAAGTAGTTTTGATAATTTGAAGGTGATTCCATGATACGATTGATACTATTGGTAGCTTTGTCTATTCTCTTTTTTGCTTGTTCTGATAAACCAAAAAAGGAGCTTGTTGTATATGTCTCGGAAGATCAAGTTTTCTCTGAACCTATCTTAAAAGATTTTGAGAAAAAGACAGGTATTCATGTACGTGCTTTGTATGATACAGAAGAGTCAAAAAGTACTGGTGTTTTAAATAAGCTCATTGCTGAAAAAGAGAATCCGCAAGCAGATGTGTACTGGGCAAACGAACCTATACGTGCTGAATTGCTCAGACAAAGAGGTATATTAGCAAAGTATCATTCGAAAAATGCAGAAGGTATAGAGGGAACTTTTAAAGATAGTGAGGGCTACTGGTGTGGTTTTTCTGCACGTGCACGGGTTTTCATAGTACAGAAATCTCTTCAGGATACTCCTGTAAAAATTGAAGATTATCTTCTCAAAAAGTATCATGCCAAAACAGTGATAGCCAATCCACTTTTTGGTTCTACAACAGCACAAATAGCCGCTCTTTATACAGTCTGGGGTGAGAAAAAGGCACAAAAATTTATGAATGGCTTGAAAACAAATGGTGTTAAACTCGCTACAAGTAATGGTGAGAGTGCTGATTTTGTTGCAGAAGGGAGATACCTTTTTTCTCTTGTTGATAGTGATGATGCTATTAGTCGTATACGTGCAAAAGAGCAGGTCAAGATACTCTATCCAAATCAAGCGAAAGAAGATATTGGTTGTTTTATTATTCCTAATGTAGTGATGCTTATAAAAGGAGCGAAGCATTCAAAAAGTGCTAAAAAACTTATAGACTACCTTCTCTCTCCTCAAGTCGAGGAACGACTTGCAAAAGCAGATTGTGGACAGATACCTCTTCATAAAGGTCTCAAACATTTAGGGGATGTACCAGATATTGCCTCTTTACATGTCATGCATGTAGAGTATAAAAAAGTTGCACAAAAGATGCAAGAGATAGAACCTTTTTTAAAAGAGTGGTCACAGAAGTAAACATATGAGTAAAATACTACTATGGAGTGTGCTTTTACTTTTTTTTCTTTTTGGATTCGTTCCGATTGCTCTTATAGCTGTAAAAAGTTTTTTTCTTCATGGAGTCTTAGATTTTTCTGTTTTTAAGGAAATATTTTCATCTTCTTATACACTCATACTCTTAGTCAAAAGCTCTCTTCTTTCACTTTTTGTAACTCTTTTGAGTTTTATGTTCGGTATCCCTATTGGGATACTTTTAGAAAAAACAGATATACCTTATGCTAAATTACTTTTGGCTCTTTTGAGCATTCCTCTTATTTTACCACCCTATACTATTGCTTTAGCTTATTCACATCTTTTTGGTGAATGGTTTTTTAGTTTCTGGGGTGTTGTTTTTGTTGAAGTAACACTCTATACACCCCTTGCTATGCTTGCAACATTTATTTTGTTGAAAACTATTAATCCCTCTTTAGAGAGTGCTGCACGTATATTTTTCCCATGGTACAAGGTGATACAAAAGATTTCACTCCCACTTATTTTTCCATCTCTTTTACTTGTAGGTTTTTTGCTTTTTTTACTAAGTTTTGGAAATTATAGTGTTGTTAATTTTTTACGTTATGAAAGCTTTATTGTAAAAAGTTTTGTAGAATTTAGTGCATTTTACCACTATAAACTCTCTTTTGCACTCTCATTTTTCTTTCTTGCATTTGTACTGCTCTTACTCTATATTGAACAACGCTACACGGTAAAACGCAACTATCAATCTTCTTTACATCATATTACATTAACAAATGCTCATCCTATACTTCTAAAACAGTATAAAGGAGTCCTTAGCCTTACATTATGGAGTGTTACTTTTTTGTTTTCTCTCCTCCCATTAGCTGTGATTATTAGTGAAATAGATAGTTTGTATGCAATCATTTTTGCTTTGAAGTTGAGTTATGAGAGTATTTTACGAACACTTTTGTATGCCTTTGGAGGTGCGACTTTTGTTACTCTCTTTGGTTTTGTTATCGCTTATAGTAAGAGAATACAATTTTTTCATTTCGCTTGGCTTTTTGATACCTTAGCGATGACACTTTTTGCACTGCCTAGTACACTCACAGGTATAGCACTTTTACTTTTTTTTAATCACCAATGGAGTAACTTTATTTATGCTTCTCCTCTTTTACTGCTGATAGGGTATAGTGTGAAATATACAGCCTTAAGTAATCGTATTGTAAGAGCACAGTTACGGACAATCCCTCACTCTATGGAAGATAGTGCAAAACTCTTAGGACTTGGATTCTTTGAGAGACTCAAATACATCACCTTACCCCTGTTAAAGGGAACACTTTTTGTAAGTTGGTTAGTCAGTTTTATATTTATTCTTCGTGATACTGATATGAGCATGATACTCTACAGTGCAGGTGCAGAGACACTTTCCATAAAAACATTTACATTGATGGCAAACTCTTCTGCTTCACTCATCGCTTCGCTGAACCTTATTATGGTTTTGTTAATACTACTCCCTTTTACACTGCTTTATTTTAAGGTTTCAAAATGATAAAACTCACAAACATCACAAAAATATATAACAATCGTAAAGTTTTCGAAAACTTTTCCTTGCACATTCAAGCAAAAGAACGAGTGGTTTTATTTGCAAAATCTGGATTTGGAAAATCTACCTTGCTTAAAATTATTGCAGGATTGGAGAGCATAGAAAGTGGAAGTGTGATTCTCGATGGATTGAAAGTTACTGATGCTAAGAAGATTGTCGTTGAACCGCATGAGAGAGGGCTAGGCATGGTTTTTCAAGATTTAGCCCTTTGGCCACATCTGAATGTAGAAGAAAATATAGCCCTCTCTTTGAAAATACAAAAAGTTGTTCCAAAACAGAGAGAAAAAAAAGTTAAAGAGACACTTCAAAGTGTAGGACTTCAAGGATTTGAACTCAAAAGAGTAGATGAACTCTCTGGAGGTGAGCGTCAACGAGTAGCTTTAGCACGTACACTGATAATGCGACCAAAGATTATTCTCATGGATGAACCTCTTTCAAGCTTAGATAATGAACTCAATATACAGATAAGAGAAGAGATTCTTAGATTGCAAAAATCTTATGGTTTTACTCTTGTGTATGTTACCCATAATAAAGAGGAAGCAGAGTATTTAGCAACAAGAATCGTCTACTCTCTAACTGAGTTCTTGTAGGAATTCTTTTGTTTAATGTTTTTAACTGTATCATTTCACAAAAAAAAATTATGCGGAGATTTAAATGAGCATCTATAGAGAATACGACATACGCGGTATTTATGAAAAAGAGTTAAATGAAGCGAGTGTGGTTCGTATTGGGTATGCACTGGCATCGAAGATAAATGGTGAGTATGTAGCGGTTGGGTATGATGCTCGTAGTCACTCTCCTATTCTTTTTGAGTATCTTGTTCGCGGATTAAACGCAGGTGGGAAAAAAGTTCTTGGAATGGGGCTTGTTCCTACGCCTGTGAACTACTTTACAAACTATAATGAGTGGGATGGTGTCACACCTTCTGCTTCTGTAATGATTACAGGTTCCCATAATCCGAGTGAGTATAATGGCTTTAAAATCACAATCGATAAGACTCCTTTTTTTGGTGAAGATATTTATGCCCTAGGTCGTGAGTGTGAGGCGATGGAAATGCCAACTGAAGTGGCTCGTGATGTTACTGAAATAGATGCTCTCAAAAGATATGTCGATTTTTTAGTGGGTGAATTTCAACACCTTAAAGGCATGGATACAAAGATAGTGTATGATTGTGGAAACGGTGTTGCTGGTGTTGTGACTGAAGATATTTTTTCTCGTTTAGAACTTAAGACAAAAGGACTCTATGTAAATCCTGATGGGACTTTTCCAAACCATCATCCTGACCCATCGGATGAGCATAATTTAGAAGATGTCAAAAAGTTACTCCAAACCGATGGAGACATTGCGTTTGCTTACGATGGTGATGCCGATAGAATCGCAGTATTAACCCATAAAAACAATATAAAAGGCGATATGATGGCGCTTTTATATGCGATGAAGATGGAAAAACCTACGGTCATCGGTGAAGTAAAATGCTCACAAGTGATGTATGATGAACTGACTCGTCGTGGTGCAAATGCAATTATGTACAAAACAGGACACTCGAACTTAAAAGTGAAAATGAAAGAAACAAACGCAGACTTGGCTTGTGAAGTGAGTGGGCATGTTTTTTTCAAAAATCGTTATTTTGGGTATGATGATGCTATCTATGCAACGCTCCGAATGTTAGAATTAATCCACGATGGCATTGACCTCGATGCAGAGCTTGCAAAACTTCCACAAGTTTTTTCAACAGAAGAGATAAAAGTAGAAACGACAGAGTCTCAAAAATTCAAAATTATTGAGAAGGTTAAAGAACTCCTTCAAAATCCTCCCGCATCTTTTCCAAAAATAAAAGATATTATTGATGTAGATGGTGTGAGAATAAATTTTGAAAAAGGGTGGGGGCTTGTACGTGCGAGTAACACAACACCTGTTCTTGTGACACGCTTTGAATCAACTGATGCAGCAGAAGCAAAAGTATATGAAAAAGCTATCAATGATTTGATTAGTGAGGCAAAAAAGACTCTATAGTTTTACCATTTCTTCCCGTGATTGAGTTTTTTGAACTCATTCACTTCTATCTTTGTAAATTTTCCATCAATATATTTAAAACGCATGTTGAGTTTTTTTGAACTATATTTTTTGATTTCATGATTGACTTCAAGGGTGATTTTTCCTGGACCAAAGAGCAGTAACCAATCTTTATTTGGATCAAGTGAGAGTTCATTTTTGACAACTGTTTGATGTTTTTTTTGTTGTGTGAGGTCTATGTAGCCTACCCAAACTTTTTTTCCTGCTAAAATTTTGAGATTTACTTTTCCCTTATTGAGTCGGCGTAAACGTTCTTTCTCTTTTTTTCTTTCTGCTATCATAATTTCATGCTTGACTAAGATGTCATAGTAGTTTTGAATAGCATTGACATAACGAACAGGCTCACTACCTCTTGCATAACCATACTTTAAGTGTCTAAAATATTTTTTTTGTTCTAAAAGTGGAAGGATTTTTTTAATTTCTATCCATGAATTAGGATTTTTGTTGAGTCTTTTTGCTAAAGTCTGTGCATCAAGAACATGCCCATAGCCGATATTGTAAGAAGCGAGAATAAATGCCCATCTATTGACACCTTTTATCTCTTTTGGAAGTTTTTTATCAAGTGTTTTGAGGTACTTTGCACCACCAAAAATACTCTGTTTTGCATCAAGTCTATTTTTGACACCGAGCAGTTTTGCTGTGTTGTTTGTAAGCATCATCATACCACGTACACCTGTGTAGCTTGTAGCATGTGGATTCCAATGTGACTCCTGATAAGAGACGGCGGCTAAAATAATCCAAGGAATATTATATTTTTTTCCTGCTTCTATAAAATATTTTTTATACCGAGGTAAACGCTTTTCAAGTCGGATATAAAACATAGAAGTGTCATAATAATCAAAAAGTGACAAAAAAGTAAAATACCTCCCCTTAAGTTCTTGCATTTTTCCAGAGTATTCAAAAACATTGAGCCATTTATAGAGGGCTTCATTTAAAGAATCGTCACCTTTTCGAATAACCCATGCGAGGTATCTATTTTTGCTTAAAACAAGTGCACGGTTGAGCTTTGGGTAGTATCTTTGACTAATCATAAATATATTGGAATCAGCTACAGTACAATCAATTTTTCTCTCTTGCGTCATTCTGAGCAGTTGCTCGTTTGAATACTCTATAGTAGTTTTAAAATCAAATCCGGGAATTTGTTGTTTGATTGTATTGAGTGTTACTTCATAGCTTGTCTCTTTTCCTACCATGATAGAACGATTTTTGAGGTCTTGAAGTTTTTTTGGGAACTTTCCTTCATGTATAAGTTGGGAACTACAAATAAGTTGTTCTTGAACACTGTAATAAATAGGACCAAATTTAAACTCTTTCATTCTTTGGGGTGTTTTGGTGAGTCCTGCTACTGTAATATCACCGATGCCTTGACGACTTTTTTCGAGGGCTTCATTTACCGTATAGACAACAGTTAGATTAAGATTGACACCTATATATTTGGCAAACGCAGCAATTAAATCATACTCAAATCCTACTTTTTCATCATTGCCGATATAGTAAGTGGTGGGTGAATTGAGAATAATAACATCTAAATGTTTTTTCTTTTGAATTTTTTCTAAGAGGGTTAATGGCTTTTCTTTGGGTTTTGGATCATCAAAAAAAAGACCAGCCCAAAGAGAAGATGCCAATAAAAGTATAAAAAGCTGTAAGGAAAAGAGTCGTTGCATGATGTATACCTCTATTAGAATTCTTAATACTATTATACAGCAATTTTATAAGATTCCATAATTTCGCTATAATTTCTTAAGAAAATAGAAGGAAATTTATGAAAACTCACACACTTTTAATGCCATTAGATATGCACTTGCATCTGCGAGATGCTGTTATGCTTGAAAATGTAGCACCACTGAGTGCTTACTCCTATAGTGGTGCACTTGTTATGCCAAACCTTGTACCGCCTGTCGCTACACTTGAGGATGTTCAAGCCTATAAACAACGCATTATGGCAGCTGTTCCAAATGATTATTTTGAACCTTATATGACACTTTTTTATAAAAATTATGACAAGGCATTTTTAGAATCTGTTGCAGATGATATACTGGCTATTAAACTCTACCCAGCAGGAATTACGACCAATTCTGAGGGAGGAGTCAGCTCCTTTGATATAGAAGAGATGCGACCAACACTCCAAGCGATGAGTGATTTAGGTATGCCTTTATGTGTGCATGGAGAGACAGATGGTTTTGTGATGGATAGAGAAGCAGAATTTATGTCTATTTATGAAAATCTCGCAACTGCCTTTCCTAAACTCAAAATAATAATGGAGCATATTACAACAAAAGCAGCGGTTGCAATGTTAGACAAATATGACAATCTATATGCAACTATCACTGTACACCATTTGCTTTTAACACTTGATGATGTTGTGGGTGGTATGATGCAACCACACCTCTTTTGTAAACCTATCGCAAAACGACCTGAAGATTTGGATGCATTGTTAAATGTTGCGCTTCAAGCCCATCCAAAAGTGATGTTTGGCTCTGATTCTGCTCCCCATCCACAACATAAAAAAGAGTCATGTGGTTGTGCAGCAGGTGTTTTTAGTGCACCTATTTCGCTCCAGCTTTTATGTGAAATATTTGACCAATATGGTAAATTAGACAATTTACAAGCCTTTGTAAGCGATAATGCACAAAATATTTATGGAATTTGCCCGGAATTTAAAGAAGTTGTGTTAGAACAGCGTCCCTTTGTAGTTCCTGAGAATTACAGCGGTGTTGTTCCAATGTATGCAGGCGAAACACTCAACTGGGCGATAGAGAGTGTCGAGTAAAATTCTTTTACTTGAAGATGACTTACTTTTTGGTGAGACACTTCTTGATTTACTCGTAGATGAGGGCTATGAAGTTTCGCATTTTCTTAATGGGAAAGATGCACTTGATGCAACTTTTGCAGCAAAATATGACCTCTATTTGCTTGATATTAATGTACCGCTGATTGATGGAATTTCACTTTTGGGTGAATTGCGTAGTGCTGATGATATGACACCGACAATTTTTTTAACATCGCATACAGATAAGGAGATGCTAAAAAAAGGTTTTATGAATGGCGGAGATGATTACATCATAAAACCATTTGATAATGAAGAACTCCTCTTGCGTTTACAAGCACTCTTAAAAAGGAGTGTCTCGCAACAGCACACAAGAATTGGACCTTTTGTGCATGATGCCTTCCATAAAACAATAACTTATGAAGGAAAAAAACTTGAATTTTCGAAAAAAGAGTATGAACTTTTCGTGATTTTACTTAATAATGTGAATAATACAGTTCCAAAAGAGTTGATTTTACAAGAGTTATGGAGTGCGAATGAAGGTGGGAGTGAAGGGGCAATTCGGGTATATATTAACCGTATTAAGCAGTTATTGCCACAGGTGAAAATTGAAAATATACGAGGCATTGGGTATAAACTTGTTTTTTAATCTGCGCACAAATATTTTTATCTATTATTTTGTTTCTGTTTTGGCATTCCTTGGCCTTTTTTATTATATTATTGCAATTGTTGGTGTGGATGATTTTTATATTTTAGCTTTTTTCTTATTGCTTTTTATTAGTCTTTCTGCGTTTTTTATTTCAAAATTAGCGGTGGATCCTTTGGTAGAATATACACACAATTTACAAGCACTCTCTAAAGAGACACTGCATGAATTAAATCTTCCCATTAGTACTATTGTATCCAATACAAAAATGCTTGAAAAAACTTTACAAGATGAAAAAAGTCTCAAAAGAATAGGGCGCATCAACAGTGCTTGTGCGATGCTCAAAGAGCGGTATAATGAACTGGAATATATGATAAATATGCAGAGTAAACAAGATGTCAAAGAGCACTTTTCTGTGAAAGAACTTGTTGAAAAAAGAGTTGCTTTTTTGCAAAATATTTACCCAAATATGCAAATAAATACAGCACTTGAGCCTTTGGAGCTGTATGGTGATGCAAAAGGATTGGCAAAAGTTATTGACAACCTTGTAGATAATGGGGTAAAATACTCGCAAAATTCAGCAAAACTTGAAATTACACTTCAAGATACAATCTTAACGATACAAGATTTTGGAAAAGGAATGGATGAGGTAGAACTTTTACATATTTTTGATAGATACTATCAATCTGATAAAAATATGCAAGGGTTTGGTATAGGACTTAACATGGTCAAACGCTATTGTGATACTAACCATATAGCACTCAGTTTTCACTCAAAAGTAGATTTGGGAACAAGAGTAGAATTGAATTTTAAAAATAAGTAGGAAAAAATGCAAGTAGAAAATATATTAAAATATGCAGAACAAGCACTTGATTATGGGGTTATGGGTTTACTTGTGCTGATGAGTATTGTAACCCTTTGGCTTTTTATAGAGCGTATGATGTTTTATAAAAGTGTTCGTATTGATGATTATCAGCATCGTGATAGTTTGGAACTTGATTTAACAGATAACATAAGCATTATCAGTGCTATTGGAACAAATGCTCCGTATGTAGGACTTTTAGGAACTGTGCTTGGGATTATGATTACCTTTTATAGTATGGGTGATGTGGGTGCAGTGGATGCAAAGCAGATTATGGTTGGTTTAGCTTTAGCCCTCAAAGCAACAGCAATGGGACTCGTGGTTGCTATGCCAGCGATTGTTTTTTATACAATTTCACTGAGAAAAGTAGAGAGAATTTTAACAAAATTTGATGTACTTCATGAGCAAGAAGCAGACTAATGTCTAAGTGTAAAAAAACGCATAAGAGGTTTGATAGCATTAATGTTATTCCTTTTATAGATATTATGCTTGTGCTTTTAGTCATGGTTTTAACTACTGCGACTTTTATTAAACAGGGTGTTATTCCTGTGGATTTACCAAACGCAAAAGGCAAAGAGAAAAAAGATACAACAAAAGAGGTCTCTGTTTATGTAAGAGCCAATAGCGATATTTATTTTGACAAAGAAAAAGTTGATTTAAAAGCTTTAGAAGCAAAATTATCGCAAATTTCAAAAAAACAGACGGTTGTTTTACGAAGTGATAAAGAGTCAAAATTTCAAGATTTTGTCAATGTGATGGATATTTTAAAAAGACTTGGGCATGAACAACTCTATATTGTTACTAAAAAGCAATAAGGCTTTTTAGTAACTGCGTTGTAAAAGTTTTAGATGAAAGTTACTTTTTTCTGGATGTGAACTGTTTTTCTCTTGCGTTTTTATGACTGTTTTTTTTGTATTGAAAACTTTTTTCTCAAGTTTTGGTACATCATTAAAGAGTGTGCTTGCAAAGAAAAAAAGTACCATAATAAGCACGACTCCTGCATAAAATAAAATATAATTTCTTATATGACCTGATTCAAAGGGGTTTTCCATGGTGATGTTCTCCTGTAAAGAAATTTTATCATAATTTACTTTG
>WFQD01000164.1 GCA_015487265.1 Sulfurimonas sp.
GTAAAATTTCTCATCAGATTTTTGTAATACTTTTAGAGAATTTAAAAGCTTTGAAAAGAATTTATCTACATTTGAAAAGTTGTTTATCTTGTCTAATTGTTCTTCATAAAGTCGCACTATTTTTGATGCTGTGAAATTAAAATTTATCTCTTTATGTGAGAGTTCTGCATCACTCCAAATAGAGGAATTATTGTCAATCGTATCTAAATAATCTAAACATTCTGATTTTAGAAAGATAAGTTTATCGCTTAGATGTTCTAATGAAAAATCAAATTTAGAAAGCAGATATATTTTAATCTCGATTAAATCGTTATTTGTCATATTGAGCTGTTGTAATTGTTTGTAAGCTTCATTTGAATTTTCTAAAATATCACTATTTCTTTTGATTTGTGTATCGATAATTTGAAGTGTGTTGTTTATAAACTGTATCAAGTTTTGATAATCGTCTATGTTTGAGTAACTTTCCCACTCTTTAGGTGCAAAATACAATTTTGCTTTTTCATTTTGTATATGATTTACTAAACTGTTTGCATCTTCTAATGATAATATATGTTGTGCTGATTTTACTTTCAAATCTATTTGTTTCGCGTATTTTATCAGTTCATCAATAGTTACAGAAGTGGCTTTGCTTATGGTATGAACCATAACTTTATCGCCATTTTTTGTTGTAGTTTCTAATTGCATCTAATGTTACCTTTACAATTCATTTGAGAAAAGTATAGCATAAATAACATAATATAATTAGTTACCAAACATTTAGTTCTTCTTTTGGTTTTGGTTCTTCGCCTGTGATATATCGCTTTGTTGCATTGACACCTCTATCGATGCTGCGTTTTGTTTTTGCTTTGAGTTCTTTATAGGTAATGATGTCATCTTTGCCACACTCTTTATGGTAATAGCCTTGAAAGTCATAGTACTCATCGCAGTCACTATAGTACTTTGCAGAGAGTCCATGTTTATTCGCACAGCCAAAGATGAACAATGCAAGCAGTAAAAATGTAAGTATTTTAATCATAATATTTTTTAAGCATTTAGCATACCTAAACTTTAAAACTTTTTTTAGATTTACAAAACTCTTGTAAAAAACATTCTTCACAAAGTGGATTTTTTGCCTTACATGTATACCGACCAAAAAGAACCATGCCTTGATGGAGGGCATGGAGATTGTTTTTAAACTTTTTGACTAGAGTTGCTTCTGTTGCGAGTGCTGTTGTGTCATCGCTTAAACCTAAACGGTGTGCGACACGAAAAACATGGGTATCGACCGCCATGAGATTTGCCCCTGTATATTCTATCATGACGACATTGGCTGTTTTTTGACCGACTCCTGCAAGGGTTTGTAACTCTTTTTCATTAAGTGGTATTTCCCCATTATAGACTTCAACGACTCTTTTTGCCATAGCAATGATGTTTTTTGCTTTGTTATTAAAAAAAGAGCAAGAATTAATAAGTGCTTTAACATCTTCTAAGTCAGCTTGAGCGAGTTCTTTGGGTGAGGGGTATTTCTCAAAGAGTGGCGGGGTTAAAATATTGACCCGTTTATCGGTGCATTGTGCAGAGAGGGCAACAGCGACGACAAGTTCGTAGGCATTTTTATATTGGAGTTCTGTTTCGGCATCTCGATACTTTTGAACAAAGAGTTCCTGTATTTGTGCAATTTCTTTTTTTGTGGCTTTTTTCATAAGAGTATTTTATCTAAAGTTGTTTAATATCCATTATCCTAAGAGTACTAAACTTTTGCCAACATAACGTAAGGAATAAGAATGAATCCAGTCACAAAAATTTTAACAACACTAATTTTCGGTGCAGCTATTGCAAGTGCGCACACATTAGTTACAGTTAACGGGTCTGCTATTACACAAAACGATGTAGATACAGAATTGATGCAAGCTACACAAGGTAGATTTAATGAAGTTCCAGCAGAAAAAAGAGCAGAGTTTAGAAAGCAGGTTTTAAACCAACTTATCGCAAAAGAGTTAGTCTATAGTGATGCAAAAAAAACAGGTATTCTCAACTCAAAAGATTTTAAAACTGAGTATAAAAAACTTTTAGAGATAGCAAAAAGAAATATTGCTATTCAAGTTTGGCAGAAAAAACAACTTGAAAAAGTAAAAGTTTCTCAAAAAGAGTTAAAAGATTATTATAACAAAAACAAGGCAGAGTTTAATGTCAAAGAGAGCGTTCATGCTCGTCATATTTTAGTAAAAGATGAAGCAACTGCAAAAAAAATCATCAAAGAATTGAGTGGTTTAAAAGGTGACAAACTGAAAGCGAAATTCATTGAACTTGCAAAAGCAAAATCAACAGGACCTAGTGGCGCTCAAGGTGGAGACCTAGGAACATTCGTAAGTGGTCAAATGGTACCTGCGTTTAATAAGGCAGTATTTAGCATGAAAGTGGGTACAGTCACAAGCAAACCTGTGAAAACTCAGTTTGGTTATCATATCATTTACTTAGAAGAAAAGAACCCTGCGAAAGTGAGAAGCTTTAAAGAAGTAGCACCTGTGATTGAGCAACGTATTAAACTTGAAAAATTTAAAGCAGCTGTGCAAGCGAAAATGAAAGAGTTAAAGAAAAAAGCAAAAATCGTTGTCAATAAAAAGAAGTAGATGCAAGCTTCTCCTCTCTCTAAACTCTCTTTAGAGGGGAGAGAGTTTTTTATTAAACGCGATGATTTGTTTGACCCCTTTTTAAGTGGCAACAAATATCGCAAACTCCACACACTTTTACATACCCCACAAAACAAATATAAAAAAATTATCTCTTATGGTGGCACACAGTCCAATGCTATGCTCGCTATTGCTGCGATGTGTAAGCAAAAAGGGTGGGTATTTGAGTATTATACAAAGCCAGTGAGTAGTGTGCAAAAAGAGCAAACTTTTGGTAATTTCTATCAAGCTTTGCTCTTAGGTATGGAACACATTGAGTTAGATGCTTCTCTTTATAAAGAGTATATTGCAAGTTTAGCGTTGCTTAATGATGCACATACTTACATTATAGACCAAGGGGGTGCCGATGCAAGTGCAAGAGAGGGTTTAGAAGTTTTAGCCCAAGAGATACAAGCACAAGATTGTGGCATGAAAAGTCTTGCAACTCCTTCAGGTACAGGAACAACTGCACTTTTTTTAGCACTTTCTTTGCCCGAGTATACGGTTTACACCACTCCCTGTGTTGGCGATGTGGACTACCTCAAAGAACAGATGTCAGCACTGGCAAAAATACCTTCAAATCTCATTATTTTAGCACCAAAAAAGAAGTACCATTTCGCAAAATTGTATCCAGAATTTTTAGAAATATATCAAAAAACAAAAAAAGCAGGTATAGAGTTTGATTTACTCTATGCCCCAGCAATGTGGTTGGCACTTTTGGAAAAAACACAAGAGAAGATTTTATATATTCATAGTGGGGGAGTGAGTGGGAATGAGAGTATGCTTAAAAGATACTCTCAAAAATTTAGTCGATAAAAGTAACAGACTCTTCGAGTTTTACTTTTTCAGGTTGATAGGTATTGATTTTTGCATTTTCATCTGCATAGCCTAAAACAACACTGTAAAGGAGTGCTAAGTTTTCAGGTACCTCAAGTTCTTTTGCGACAACACGACCAAACTCAGTGGTAGAACCTTGCGGGCAAGAGTCTATGCCAAACTCTTGAGCGGCAAGCATAATGCTTTGCATATAAGCACCACAGTCTATGTAAGCACCTGCAGCACCCTCTATATTTGCTTTTGCAGTAAAGACAAAGATTACAGTACTTGCCCCAAACCAACGGAAATTATCTTTCCACATTTGAAGTCTTGTTTCATCATCTTTTCTATCGACTTCCATGAGTTTGTAAAGCCCTGCACCTGTTACAATACGGCGTTTTTTATAGGGGTTTGTCCATTTTACAGGGTAGTACTGCACATCTTGGTCATTGGTAAAACCAGCATTCATTTTTTCTATAATAGCATTTCCCACTTTAGCAAGAGTTGCTTCGTTTGTCACAGCATAAGTAACCCATGGTTGCATATTTGCACCACTTGGAGTCATTCCAGCGGCTGTTAAAATTTTTTCGAGTATATCTTTTGGTATTTTTTTATCTGTATATGCTCTTTTGGAAGAGCGGTTTTTTAAAGCTTCTAAAACAGTTGGCATCTATAATTCCTAATTTATTTTTATAATTATATCGAATTACTTAAAAGGTTTTGCTTAGAGCAAGATTTTTAAGTGTAATGCATTTTAACTAAACTAACTTGACAAAGATACACTCAACTTGATATAATACGGGTAATTTAATAGAAGGATTGAATTATGAATAACAACATATTTGAAAAATTGACACACAATATGACACAAATGATAGAGAGTGCTATATCTTTAGCACTCCATAACAAAAATCAGGAGGTGCAAACAGAGCACTTTTTATGGGCATTGCTTACAAATTCTGATTCTGTATTGAACCAAATGTTCAGAAAAATGAATGTTGATAAAGTGGCACTCGAGTTAGATGTCAAAAGTTTGAGTGAAAAACTTCCAAAATCTTCAAGTGTAAGTAAAGAGAATATCCGTCTTTCTAAAGCTTTTATGCAAAGTTTAGAAAATGGTGTTGGGTTGATGACAAAAAATGGTGATAATTTTTTAGCAGTTGATACATATATATTGGCAAATATGCAAACAGAACCTTTTGCATCTTTACTTCCAAAGTATATAGATATACTTGAATTTACAAAAAATCTTGAAGCGACTCGTGGTGGGGCAAAGATAGACTCACAGAGTGCAGATGAGACTTTGGAATCTTTAGATAAGTATGGCATAGATTTGACTAAAGAGGCAGCTGAGGGAAATCTCTCTCCTGTCATTGGTCGTGATGAAGAGATAACACGTATGATGCAAATTCTTATACGTAAAACAAAAAACAATCCAATGCTTTTAGGGGAACCAGGGGTTGGAAAAACTGCACTTGTAGAAGGGCTTGCACAAAGAATTCAAAGTGGAAATGTTCCAACATCTTTACAAAATAAAAGAGTGGTTGCACTTGATATGTCCGCACTTATTGCGGGTGCAAAGTATAGAGGAGAGTTTGAAGATAGACTCAAAGCCGTCATTGATGAGGTGAAAGAAAATGGAAATATCATTCTTTTTATCGATGAAATTCATACTATTGTGGGTGCTGGTGCGAGTGAGGGAAGTATGGATGCTGCAAACATCTTAAAACCTGCACTTGCTCGTGGAGAACTCCATACTATAGGGGCAACAACACTCAAAGAGTATAGAAAATATTTTGAAAAAGATGCGGCATTACAACGCCGATTTTTACCGATAAATTTAGATGAGCCAACGGTGAATCAATCTTTACAAATCTTACGTGGGATTAAAGAACGCCTTGAAACACATCATAATGTAAGTATTACAGATAGTGCTTTAGTGGCTGCTGCAAGACTCTCAGACAGATATATTGCCGATAGATTTTTACCAGATAAAGCGATAGATTTGATTGATGAAGCTGCGGCTGAACTCAAAATGCAAATAGAGTCTGAGCCAAATGTTCTCAGCCGTGCAAAACGCAACTTGTCGGAACTAATGGTAGAAAAAGAAGCATTGAAAATGGAAAAAACTCCTGCCAATGAAAAACGTTTAGAGGAGATAGAAAAAGAGCTGGCTGATGTAGAAGAAGAGGTGCGAAAACTAGAGAGTCAGTTTAACACAGAAAAAGAGGTTTTTGAAAAAATCTCGACGATAAAAAATGATATAGAAAACAAACGCCGTGAAGCAACACTCGCAAAAAATGCAAGTGATTTTAACAAAGCAGCAGAGATAGAGTATGGCGACATTCCAAAACTTTTAGCAGAAGAAAAAACCATCAATGAAAACTGGGACAAACTTCAAGCAAATGGAACTCTTTTGAAAAATAGTGTCGATGAAGATTCTATCGCTTCGGTTGTTTCTCGCTGGACGCACATTCCTGTTAATAAAATGCTCCAAACTGAGCAGACAAAGATACTGCATGTGGAAGATGAGCTGAACAAAACAGTTGTGGGGCAAAGTAAAGCGACCCATGCAGTTGCTCGTGCGATTAAACGCAACAAAGCAGGTTTGAGTAGTGCAAATTCGCCTATAGGAAGTTTTCTCTTTTTAGGACCAACAGGGGTAGGAAAAACGCAGACTGCTAAAACACTAGCAAACTTTTTGTTTGATAGCGAAGATGCCCTCATCCGAATAGATATGAGTGAGTATATGGAAAAACATGCTGTTTCGCGCTTAGTAGGTGCAGCACCAGGGTATGTAGGCTATGATGAGGGTGGACAACTCACAGAAGCAGTCAGGCGAAAACCTTATAGTGTTGTTTTATTTGATGAGGTAGAAAAAGCACATCCTGATGTTTTTAATGTGTTGTTACAAGTACTTGATGATGGTCGTTTAACAGACAACAAAGGGGTAACCGTTGATTTTTCAAATACGATTATTATTCTCACTTCTAATATCGCAAGTGATAAGATTATCAATCATGCGGGAAGTGAAGAACTCGATGCCATGGTTATGGGTGAACTTAAACAAGCATTTAAACCAGAATTTTTAAATCGTTTAGATGATGTCGTGATTTTTAATGCACTCGGTGAAGAACAGATTGTTGATATTGTCGATATTTTCTTCCAAGAGATAGCACGAAAAGTCAAAGACAGAGATATAACACTCAGTTTAACTCAAGAAGCAAAAGTATATATCGCTAAAGCAGGATTTGACCCTATCTATGGAGCAAGACCACTCGAACGTGCTTTATATGAGATAGTCGAAGACAGACTTGCAGACTTAATCCTTGAGGGAAAAGTTGTTGAGGGTTCTACTGTAGAGTTTGGATTGGAAAATGAAGAAATAGTAGTAAAAATAGATGCTTAATTACATTTTAAGTAATATTTCTGTACTATTTCGAACTTAATTTTATATAAGGATATGTCGTGAAAAGAACATACCAACCTCATAGTACACCAAGAAAAAGAACTCATGGTTTTAGAGCGAGAATGGCTACTAAAAATGGTCGTAATTTAATCAATCGTCGTAGAGCAAAAGGTCGTAAAAGATTGGCAGTTTAGGCGGTTTTGACATACTCAAACTCCACAAGGAGTTTATGTATGTTTATAACAAAGGGAAAAATCAACACTCTCATAGTGTTGTACTTTTTTTTCTTCCTCAAGCAGGAATTCGTAAAGTAGGCTTTACTGCTACCAAGAAATTGGGTAATGCTGTAAAACGCAACCGTGCAAAACGCAGGATGCGAGCTATGTTTCTTGAATTTTCTGATTCTCTTAAAGATGGTTCTTATGTATTTGTCGCAAAAGCTGGACTCTTCGATACTTCCCATGAACAATTCAAAAAAAATTTTATAAAAGTACTCAAAAATGCGAAAACTCTTTCTTAAAATTTTATGGTTTTATCAAAAGTTTTTAACACTGCTTGGTTTTGGTTCGTGTCGATATTACCCATCTTGTAGTGAATATGCACGTTTACATTTCGTAAATAATTCACTTTCAAGTGCTTTTTACCACTCTTTTACTAGAATACTCCGTTGTAATCAACTTTTTGAAGGTGGCATTGAGTATCCGTTACTTGATAAACTCACATTAAAGCCAACAAAGTTAGAAGTTGCATCCATAAAATATTGGCTGGTTCCCAATCAAAAAAACCGTCATTACATTATAAAAAATTTTTTATACAAAGGGTAATTTGTGTTCGATAAACTTTCACCAAATCAAAGACTCGCAGTCGCTGTTGTGCTGTCTGTAATATTTTTCGTAGGATATACTGCTATTTTTCCTCCTGTCCAACCTCAAGAGAGTGCACAAACACCAGTGCAAAAAGAAGCTGAGCAAAAATCTTCAGTAGCTCAAGCAGAAGTAGGGCATAGTGTTTCTCCGCAGGAGACAGCGGCAGATATCAGTGCTAAAAATACTATTTTGACGGTAAAAAATGATAAATTTATCTTAAAAATAGATACGCTTGGTCGTATTGCTTCCAAAGAGTTACTTGAAGATAAATTCCGTGATGCTAACAATAAACATGCCCAGATTATTCAAAACAGTGGTGCAAAACCGCTTTACATCCGTTTTGTGGATGAAGCCTTAAATGCAGAAGCTTCAAAAACACCTTATACAGCTTCAAAATCTGAGATTATTCTCAATGGCAAGGCAGAACATGTAAGACTTATGCAAAAGCTTTCTACTCTTACTGTCACAAAAGATTTAGTCTTTTATGCTGATGGACATTATGACGCTGATATTTCACTCTCAAAAGATAAACGCCATTACATTTATGTAGGAAAACGTCCTAAAGTAAATGAAAAAGAGCAAATGATGACTGCAAAGGGTGTGTTAGTTTACACGGATGACAAAAAACTCACTATCATTGAAGATGGGGATGTTGAAGGGCGTAAAACTTTTACAGGTGTAGAGCTTGTTGCTTCATTTGATCAGTACACAACAAGTATGATGTATGGTTTTTCTAAAGATACAAACATCATTATAGACCGTGATAATGACGATAATCCAGTCGCTTATTTTGATGCTTTACAAACAATGAAATTTCATGGGTATGTAGGACAAAAAGAGTATCAAACATTGCATAATATTAAACCAGTACTTACACATGTTATTGAGTATGGTTGGTTTACTTTTGCATCTGAGCCAATGTTTTTGGTACTCTCTTGGTTACATAGTATTTTTGGAAATTGGGGTTGGGCTATTGTTGGTTTAACAGCACTTATTAGAATGATTTTATATCCTTTAACATATAAAGGTATGATGTCTATGCAAAAAATGAAGCAATTGACACCAAAACTCAAAGAGCTTAAAGAGAAGTATAAAAAAGATCCACAGCGTTTAAACGCAGCAACGATGGACATGTATAAAAAACATGGAGCGAACCCTCTTGGTGGGTGTTTGCCAATGCTTTTACAAATTCCAGTATTTTATGCAATTTATCGTCTGCTTTTAAACTCCGTTGAGCTTCAAGGTGCCCCATGGATTTTATGGGTACAAGATCTTTCTCGTATGGATCCATACTACGTGTTGCCACTATTTATGGGAGCTTCTATGTTCTTGCAACAGCGTTTAACACCAACAAACTTTACAGATCCAATGCAAGAAAAAGTAATGAAGTATCTTCCTGTGATTTTTACATTCTTCTTTGTGACTTTCCCTTCAGGACTTGTCCTTTACTGGTTTGTCAATAATCTTTTCTCTATCGCACAACAGTTTGTTGTGAATCAGCAATTTAAAAATATGCAAGATGCTGAGAAAGCCATAGCAAAAAATCGTGGGAAAAAACATGATTAAAATTGAGGCTGAGACACTCGAACAAGCGTATGCAAATGCAGCGGCTCATTTGAAGTGTTCTGTCACTGAGCTTAAAAGTGAAGTGATACAACATCCGCATAAGGGCTATTTAGGTGTTTTTAAAAAAACAGCTATCATTGTTGCAGACATTGATGAGACGAAATTAAGAGTTACAGAACATGAAGTGAAGCCTGAAGTTACAGAGACAGAAGTCACAGTGTCTCAGGCGGAAAAAGAGCCTATAGCATCAAAAGTAAAATCTAAAATCCAAAATATTATTCCTAATAAAATTATTCCAACACCTTTTTCTCATGAGAAGGAAAGAGTTGAAGAAGAGGACCTTGTTGTTGTAGAAATTCGCAATAAAATCAATGAACTTTTTACATTGACCTGTTTTCAAATAGAGCATGTAACAGTGGCTCGTTATGATGCAGAAACAATTCTTATAGAGTTTCAAGGGGAAGATGCTGCATTGCTCATAGGAAAAGAGGGCTACAGATATAAAGCAATCTCTTATATGTTGTTTAACTGGATAAATGCAGCTTACAAAGTACAATTGCGTTTAGAAATCGCAGAGTTTTTGAAAAATCAAGAAGAGTCTGTGAATCACTATATAGAGAGTGTTTGCGAAAGCATAGAACGCGATGGCAAAGCACAAACCAAGATTTTAGATGGTGTCTTAGTTCAGATAGCACTCAAAGAGCTTAGAGAGCGTTACCCACACAAATATGTTGTGATTCGCACTACAAAAGATGGACTCAAATATATTGTGGTGAATGATTACCATTCATCTGAGAGTTAAATGCCTGAAGATACCATAGCAGCCATTGCCACAGCCAATGGCATCGGCTCTATTGCAATTATCCGTATAAGTGGATCAAAGGCTTTAGAGATAGTAAAAAAACTTTCTCATAAAGAAGCTTTTACTCCACGAAACGCAACCCTCACAACACTCTACGATACGCAGCACACACTTATAGATGAAACGATTGTAATTTACTTTCAAGCTCCTTTCTCTTTTACTGCGGAAGATGTTGTTGAAATACAGTGTCATGGTGGATTTATCGTTGCACAAACTATTTTAAAAGCAACATTACAGGCGGGAGCGAGACTTGCAAACGCAGGGGAATTTAGTAAACGTGCATTTTTCAATGGTCGCATCGATTTAAGTGAGGCAGAAGCGATTGCACAACTCATTGAAGCAAAAAGTGAAGATGCTGCAAAGATTCTCGCTTCACAAATGAAGGGTGAATTAAAACATTTTATCGAAGATGTTCGTGATGAAATTATTCATATTTTAGCTTTTAGTGAGGTGAGCATTGATTATGCTGAAGAGGATTTACCCACAGACTTAGTAGAACAAATTAAAGAGAAGTTGGATGTACTTTACAAGCTTTTAGAAAAAACTTTGCTTGCTTCTAAATCGCGTGAGGGGCTCATGCAGGGCTTTCGTGTGGCTATTGTAGGCAAACCTAATGTTGGGAAAAGTTCTTTACTGAATGCACTTTTGCATTTTAATCGTGCCATTGTGAGCGACATTGCAGGAACGACACGAGATACAATCGAAGAGCAAGTGAAAATCGGTACACATTTGATTAAAATAGTCGATACAGCAGGCATACGCGAAGCTAATGATGCTATTGAAAAAATAGGCATTGAACGCTCTCTTGAAGCCATACAAGAGAGCGATATTGTCATTGCACTTTTTGACAGTTCTCGTGAAATAGATGAAGAAGACAGGCAAATTTTAGAACACATCACACAATTTGCACACACAAAAACAGTTATTTATGTAAAAAATAAGATTGATTTAGAAACAAAACTTGTTACAAAAGATATTGCATTTGATTTGGCACTTAACTCTAAGGTGGATGTGACTGCCTTGATAAAAAAACTTGAAAACATTATGGACAAAAGCAATAGTTCTGATGAGATGATGCTCATTTCACAAAGACAAATGCAAGCCGTAGAAGAGACAATGCAAAATATACAAGAGGCATTTATTCCTCTGCAAGATCAAGAGTTGGAAATATTTTCTTTTCATTTGAATGAAGCCGTTAAAGCAATGGCGAGCATTACAAGACCTTTTGATAATGATGAGATGCTTGATAAAATGTTTGGCTCCTTTTGCCTGGGAAAATAGATGAAATATATTGCCATTGATTTAGGCTTGAAACGCATCGGTTTAGCTTACTCGGCACATAAAGACATTGTCACTCCGCTTCCGGCAATCATCCGAAAAAATCGTAACCAAGCTGCAGCAGAAGTTAAAAAAACATTGAAAGAATGGGAAGTAGATGCCGTGGTCATTGGGGTGCCTCTTGGTGGAAGCAGTGAAGCCGAAATGCAACGCAGAATAGCACACTTTATGAATTTAGTTGCTTTTGATGGGAAGATTTTTTATCAAGATGAAGCAGGAACTTCTCTTGAAGCTGAGAACTTGATGAAAGGAGAAATAAAATATATTCGTGATGGACGGGTAGATTCTATCTCTGCTATGATTATTTTAGAAAGATTTTTAAGAAAGAGATGATATTTAGATAAATTTAGATAGAATACTTAAATGAAAAATTTAAGTATCTCTTTTAAAGAAACTCATGAATTAGAAAGTAACACAAAACTCGAAGCGTTTAACACTCCAGCAACACTTATACAAGTGTTTTGTGGAAAATCTGATGTAGAGAGTGTCTTGCATATGCAAAAATATTTCTCCCAAAAATTCTCTCAAGCTTGCGTTATAGGGACAACTACTGATGGTATTATTAATGCGAAAGAAGTCTATTCTTTCAACGAGAGTGTAGTCACTTTTACACAGTTTGAAAAAACAACACTTCAGATTGTGCACATAGATAAAAATGAAACACAATCTAGTGATTATATGATGGGTGTATCTTTAGCATCCTCATTAAACCAAGATAATTTAAAAGCTCTTATCTGTTTTACTGATGGTTTGAGTACAAATGGTGAAGAGTTTTTAAAAGGTGTAGAGAGTTTGTTACCAGATGTTGTTCTTGCTGGTGGGATGGCAGCAGATAATGGTTTGCTTGAAGAAACATTCATTTTTACAAACAATTTTCTCACATCATCAGGGTGTGTAGGGGTTGCACTGAATTCCCTAGCACTACACATAGATACACGATATAGTTTTGATTGGACACCGATAGGGATTCATTTAGAGGTGACAAAATCAGTTAAAAATCGAGTCTATGAAATTGAAGGCATGAATGTTATAGATGTGTATGCAAAATATTTCGGTCACGAACTGGCGAGCCAATTACCAAATATTGGGATTGAATTTCCGCTTATTTTTGAAAAAGATGGTGTGCAAATCGGTCGTGCTGTTTTAGCAAAACACAGCGATGGTTCTTTGACATTTGCAGGAAATATCGAAGAGGGGACAAAGGTTCGGTTTGGAGTTGGAAGTGTAGAAAAAATTCTGCAAAGTAGTCATTACAATATTATAAAATGGTGAATGAACTCTCCTATAAAACAGAAGCAACTTTTATCTACTCATGTATGGCAAGACGACGATTTATGGATAAAGATATTACTCAAGAGCTTGAAATTTTAAATAAAATTGGTACAGTGAGTGGCTTTTTCACCTATGGGGAGTTTTATTACAACAAGGGTACAAATCAACTACTCAATGAGACTATGACACTCCTGACGTTAAGTGAATCAAACGAGCCGATGGAAAAAATACTCACACAAGATAGAGATAAAAAAGAAAAAGAGAGTGCGATTAATCCAGAGCATGTTATTGCAAATTTGGCAAATCGTGTTTCTTCGGAATTAGAAGAATTCAACAGAAGTTTGGAACAGCGAATCGCACAAAATACAAGAGATATTTATGAGCAAGCGTATTTTGATAAGTTAACAAAATTGCCAAATAGATTAAGTCTTATTCAGAGTTTAGATGCATCCATCGGAAAAATGGTTTTCTTACTCAATATTAATGATTTTACAAGTATTAATGATTTTTATGGTCATGAGATAGGGGATGGAGTTTTAAAATCTCTTGGATTTTTGTTACAAAAGTAT
Organism: Sulfurimonas sp.; assembly: GCA_015487265.1. GTDB lineage: Bacteria > Campylobacterota > Campylobacteria > Campylobacterales > Sulfurimonadaceae > Sulfurimonas. The sequence goes on from WFQD01000164.1 coordinate 13,347, forward strand.
AGTAACTTTTACAGCTGTGAAGTGTTTAAACTTCCTTCTGATGAGTTTGCTGTTATTACGAATGTTATAAGCGAAGGTTTAGAAGAGAAGATAGAGAGTTACATAAAAGCAATAGAAGAGGCAGTAATAATAGTAGAGTCTCAAAGAATTCATGTCAATATAACACTCGGTGGAGCGATGATTAATCACGATAAATCTGGTCTCATTCATGCCGATATGGCACTCAAACTTGCAAAAAATTCTAAGCAAGATTATTATATATTTGAAAATGACAAAACTCTTTCGCAAGTGTATGCCAATAACCTCTCCATGGCAGATATTATTAGAAAAGCGATAGAAGAAGATAAAATTGCTCCTTTTTATCAGCCATTGTTTAATCTTCAAACAGGTAAAATAGATAAATATGAAGCCTTAGTACGGCTTGAAAAAGAGGATGGAAAAATTCTCTCTCCCTTTGCTTTTTTATCGATTAGTGAAAAAATAAAACTCTATCCTCGCATTACGGAGATTATGATTGAAAAGTCTTTTGCTTATTTCGCAGATAAAGAACTTTCGTTTAGTATTAATCTCTCTTTTTCTGATGTGCTTAATCATGATATTCGTGTATTCTTATTTGAAAAAATAAAAGAGTATGATATTGCCTCAAAATTAACTATAGAACTTCTTGAAACGCAAGAAAATCAAGATTTACAAACTGTGAACACTTTTATAGAGGCAGTTTATACCGCGGGAGCAAACATCGCAATTGATGATTTTGGAAGTGGGTATGCTAACTTTGAGCATATGACAAGTATGCGTTCTGATTTTATGAAAATTGATGGATCACTCATTAAGCATATAGATACTGATGCCAATGCAAAACTCATTGTAGAAACAATTATTATCTTTGCTCAAAAATTAGGGAAAAAAATAGTTGCCGAGTTTGTTCACTCTGAGGAAGTGTATACCATCGTGAAAGCGATGGGAGTAGATTATTTGCAAGGGTATTATATTGGAGAGCCTAAGCCAGAGATTATTTAGAGAGAATAAAGAGGTTATTACTCTCATGTGTTATTTCTAAAAACCGCTCTTTAAGCTCTCTATCGAAAGTCAAAATAAAGACATTGGTATTTGTAAGTTTGGCTTTTTTGAATTTTTCGAGCAAAACATCATCTGCTACATTTTTCCCATGTTCACACTTTACAAAGTCAAAAGATTCAAGCCGTTTTCCATAATCAAATAAGTTTGCTTCCCACTCTGCACGTTTAAGGTAGAGTGAATCAGGATTTGCAGCGAGGTGAATGTGCTCATCTGCTATTGCATAGGGTTCAATAACATCATTAAAAATAGAACTAATCGTAGAAAAATTTTCAATATCCCAAAAAAGTTCACTTTTTTTGAGAGAAGATTTTTTCTTTTTGTTAATGAGGGTTAATCGTTTGGTAATGTTATAGTTTACATGGGCATTGTCATTGGTGTAGATGATGGAGTTTTTGAGTTTTTGTGCATCTTCTGTGGAAAATTTGAGAATTTTACCGAGTTGGAGATAAAAATCTATAAGTGTAAGTTCTTCTTGAGAACTTCCCTTTTGGTATGTCTTGAGTTTGTGTAGTTTTTTTGAAGAGAAGAGTAAATGTACTCCCATCTCCTCATGATTTGCATAGGCTTGTTTGACACGAAAAAAGGTATTTTTTGCCTCTTTGCCTTGAGGAAAAGCTATTTTTCCTCGATATTTTTTCTCTATGTAAATGGCAGTTGTTTGCATGCTTAACGGAGCTTGAAAAATTCTAAGGCTTCGAGTTGGTCATCACTCAGAAATTCATCTTTAAAGTTTTCATTATGGGTGATGACTTCTTTAATTTTTCTTTGTGCATACTCAAATAAAATTTGATAGGCTTCTTTGTTGTCGTCTATGAAACCTAAACCACTAAACTGGTATGAGGGTTCTTCTCTTTCAATACATAGGAGTGTCCCTTGTGCCTTTTCTTCTAAAATTTCCACTAAAACACGGTAAGGAATGCTAAACTCTACAGCCTGCCAGCCAATCTCTTCTAAATTGTCATCGGCAAATCTATCGACACCATCATTCGTGGTGTCATCATAAGAGGCTCTTGGTGAATTGATTTTGATAAGCTCTTGCCAATTTGAAAAAGCTTTGATGAGGACACGGTTATCATCTTCTACGATTTGATAGTTTTTTCCCATTATTTCTTCAAGTGATAGGGGCTTACTTGGCATGAGTGCATTTGCCTGTTTTGGTGTGTGTTGCCCCTCATAGATGAGTATCACAGTCTCCTCAAAAGGAGCATAAACAATTGCACCTGTATGTGTAATTCCAAAACGCCGTGTGGAGTGAATTGCTTTTAAAAGTTCTTGTTTATCACTTGTAATTATTTCATTAAAAAGGTTAAATTTTTTCATCACTATCTCGCATTCGTTATTAAATTTCTTCGCATTATACATAACTAATGAAAGGTTTATTATTAATTGAGTATAATGCGACAAATTTTTAAGGTTAAGACCTTACAAGGAAATATGATGGCATTAAATGTTTATTATGACAAAGATACAAGTTTAGACTTAATTAGAAGTAAAACAGTTGCAATGATTGGATTTGGTTCTCAAGGACATGCACACGCAGAAAACTTACGAGATAGTGGTGTTGAAGTGGTTGTTGGTCTTCGTAAAGGTGGGTCTTCTTGGGCAAAAGCGGAAGCAAAAAACTTTGAAGTACTTACAGTTGCAGAAGCAACAGCAAAAGCAAATGTAATTATGATTCTTCTTCCAGATGAAGATCAAGCAAGAATCTATAAAGAAGAGATCGAACCAAACTTAAATCCTGGCGATACTATTGCCTTTGGTCATGGTTTTAACATTCACTACCAAAGCATCATTCCTGCAAAAGACATCAATGTAACAATGATTGCACCAAAAGCTCCTGGGCACACTGTACGTTCTGAATTTGTTCGTGGTGGCGGGATTCCTGACCTTATTGCTGTTGGAAACAACCCAAGTGGTCAAACAAAAGAGTTAGCTCTCTCTTATGCTTCTGCGATTGGTGGTGGTCGTACAGCTATCATTGAAACAACTTTCAAAGATGAAACTGAAACTGACCTTTTTGGTGAGCAAGCGGTTCTTTGTGGTGGAGCAACTGCCCTTGTGCAAGCTGGTTTTGAAACACTAACAGAAGCTGGTTATGCTCCTGAAATGGCATACTTCGAGTGTCTACATGAGTTAAAACTTATCGTTGATTTAATGTTTGAGGGTGGTATCGCAGATATGAGATACTCTATCTCTAACACTGCTGAGTATGGTGACTATGTTTCTGGTAAACGTGTTATCAATGCTGAGTCTAAAGCAGCTATGAAAGAGATTTTAAAAGAAATTCAAGATGGTAGATTTGCAAAAGACTTTATCTTAGAAGGTCAAGCAGGGTACCCTCGTATGAAAGCAGAACGTGCAAACGCAGAAGCTTCTCTTATTACACAAACTGGTAATAAACTTCGTGAAATGATGCCATGGATATCAGCAAATAAAATTGTAGATACTGATAAAAACTAGTCTTTTCATTTATTGTACCCAATCTTTTAAAGATGGGTGCAGTCATTTACTGACGTAAACTCCCTTACTCAAACTTCAAAATCTTAGGCACACTAAGTAAAAATCCTTCGTTTTAGAAACTAAATATTAATTTTTTTATGGTAAAATTTTGTTTGTAACAAGGTAGCTCCTTTTTAGTTGTGGCTGATTACCATAATTATTGGGATGAAAAGGGTAACTAGTTTTTCTAGTTACCCTTTTTTTTTGCTAAATTTTTAGTGGGTTGTGTTGGGTGGGATTCCAATATAAGGAGCTAACCTTGTACAGCAAACTAGTACTAATCATGCTAATTCTGATGTTCGTGTGTATCACTCATCTTCATTAGTAAAAAAGAGGGCTTCATCACCCCTCTTGATTAGTACTACCTTACAATAGCTTTTGCACTCGTATAAGTGTAGAAAGCAAAATCGCATGTTTATCGACATTGGAACTCTTCATTTTAAGTTCACTTCCTAAAAGCAGTTCATGGAGTTTTGAGTAGGTGTTTGGTTTAAATTTCATGGAGAGTGCTGCTTTTTCATCGACGACAAATTTTGGGGCAGGGTAGCCTAGGATTTCCAGGGCATTGGGAGCACCATTGACACGTATGTAAATGTTAAACATATAGAGTTGCGTTATGTATGCTGTGATAGCTGTAATGATGCGTATTTCATCTTCGCCATGTTCTAAAATATTTTTTAAATCCTCTGTAAACTCTTTTTTAGTGAGTATCTTTTTTATAAAACCATCAATATTGACTTCACTCAGTCCATAGACTAAATTTTCAACATCTTTACTTGTGATTTCTCTCTCATAGACACGAAATTTTTCTATTTCATTTGCAGCAAGGGCGACATCACCGTTGTGTATGCTTAAAAGTTGAGCAATGGTGTATTTGTCAATTTTGACTTGTTTTTCTTGTGCTATATGCGCAACTATGTTTTGTGCTTCATACTCTTTTGGGTGAAAAAAACGCACGGACATAGTTTTTTTACCTGTAAAAGCTTTTTTGTTGTTATAGACTTTATGGTCACTTCCATAGTAGGCATAAACAAAAATATTATCAGGGTTCTTTTCACAAAAGTCAAGAAGTGTATCGAGCTCTTTTTTGGGTACTTTTTTTTCACTCTTAATAATAAGAATATTTCTATCACCAAAAAGAGAGGCTTGGAAGAGATGTGCTTTTGCAGTGTTAAAATCATACTCATCATGGTAAAAGTTGAGTATATTGGCATCTTCGATTTGTGTCATCATTTTTGTATACATATCGATGAGAAAAACAGACTCACCAAAAAATACAAAACTGTTAGAGACACTTTTGCTTGCAATGGCTTTATCTAACTCATTTTTATACATCTTCTTTTCCAACGACACTTGCAAATATTTTTGCTTTAGCAATATCTACTTTTTCAATTTTTACAATGACATTTTCAAAAAGCATCACATCCAAAGAAGAAGTGATAAAGAGTCGTGCTCCTTTGATAATGTCATCAAGGTCTGCTTTAATTTCTGTTTCAGTAGCAACAATTTTTGCTCGAAAAGTTTTGTTAATGTTCTGTTCTGCCCATCGTGCAAATTTACGAGCCATAAAATCGACTTCGATTGTGCTGGCTTCTCGCTCTTTTTCGCTGATAGTCATCGCTAAAGACTCAATATTGCGTAAAACATAGGATCCCTCTTTCGTGTCACCCGCATTGATTGCTTTAATGAGTCGATGCACAATCAAATCAGAATAACGGCGAATTGGCGAGGTAAAATGGGTGTAGGCTTCAAAACCAAGCCCAAAGTGCCCCAAATTGAGTGGAGCATAGCGTGCCTGCATTTGCGAACGGATGATGAGGGTATCGACATCAGCTTCTAAGTCCATCTCTTTTGCCTGTTTTTGAATATTTGTAATTGTCTCTTTTATGGTACTTTTGATGTCAATATCCATACCAATACCTGCAAGTTCTTGATAGAGTTTTTGCAGTTTTGCTTGGGATGGGGGTTCGTGAATTCTAAAGATTCCTCTTTCAAACTGTGCAGCAGCTGCTTTGTTGGCAAGGAGCATACAGTCTTCTACAAGGGCATGAGATGGTGTCTCAGGTGCTTCTGTTGTAGAGAGGAGCTTACCATGTGCATCAAGTTGCATCTCTATCTCGGTGGAGCGAAAATCATAACCAACTTTTAAACGCTTTGCTTTGAGTCTATCAGTAAGCAGTTTTAGATGTTTTAAGTCTGCAAATATTTGTTCTTCTTTTTGATTTTTGGCTTTGAGTTTTCCTTCAAAAAAGGCATCTATCTCTTCATAATTAAATCGTCTGTCTGAGTGGATAATCGCTTCATAGACTTGAGCATCTTTTACCTCTAAGGTATTGATGTCGAGTTGCATCTCAAAAACAAAGGCGAGTCTATCAACATGCGGTTGTAAAGAGCAGAGTGTCTCACTGAGTTGGCGTGGTAACATTGGAATGGAACGATGGGGTAGGTAGATAGAAAAACTTCTATAAATCGCTTCATTATCTAAAGCACCAAATGGTTTGACATATGCACTCACATCGGCTATGGCAACATAGAGTGTTGTGTTTTTATAATCATAGTAGATGGCATCATCGTAATCTTTTGCTGTGACTGGGTCGATGGTACAAAAGGCGAAATCTCTTAAGTCCTTGCGTTTTGGATATTTTTTGGCATCAACAGGCTCAAATGATTTGGCGATTTCAAGAACATCAGCTTCAAAGGCATCATGTTTGTTAAATTGTGCAAGCACAATATGTTCATCGACTAAGGGGTCTCTGAGGTTGCCGAGTTTTTCTAAAACAGCACTTTCTTGATTGTCAATTTTAAAAACATCACCAAGTGTATGCTGTGCGAGTTCTTCTTGTGTGAGCTCTGCACCTATGGGGTACTCTGTTTTTAAATCAACTAAAGCTTTATGCCCCTCTTTTTGAATAATATAAGCCACACTATAGCTTTGCTCTCTGCCTACAATTTCAGTAATTTTAGCACTTGGTGTGCCGCGTTTGCCTAAAAGTCTTTGGGCTATGATGAGGTCACCCTCTTGTGCTATGCCTAAATCGTTTTCACCTATAAAGAGGTCTCGGACATTCTCTCCAATGACATGTAAGTAGGCAGTTCCTTTTTGCACA
>WFQD01000165.1 GCA_015487265.1 Sulfurimonas sp.
AAATGGTTTTGTAGTATATGCCACAAGTTATGGTATAGGCATATCTACACTATCCAAGAGTTTAGACGAGTTAAAGAAATTGGTGGAGCAAGTAAAAAAACTTCTCTTGGAAAATGGATATTCTATTAGAAAAGAGGAGTTTAGCGACAAACATTGGGTTTATCGCTTAAAAATATCTACCAAAAATATTAATAAATAAAAAAAAGGAGTAAAAAATGAAAGTCATGAATGCATCGGGTCGTCTTATCGACCCCTTCAATTTAGAGGACCAGGATTTTGACCCCAGAATAATTGCACAAACTCTTAGTAGAATTTGCAGGTTTTGGGGACAAACGAATGAGTTTTATTCAGTAGCTCAACACTGTCTTGTTTTAGAGAGTGTGTTTCAAGATAAAGAGCTCAAAAAGTGGGCTTTAATCCATGAAGTCTTTGAAGGGCTTACGGGAATGGATATTCCAACTCCTATAAAACACTCTCCACATATGGAGGATTATAGGAAGGCTGAAGATAAGGCTTTGGAGCAGGCAGCAAAGATTTTTAATCTTACTCCACCAGTTCCGGAAGAAATCAAAGTTTATGATAAAAGGCTAATGGTAACTGAGGCTTTGCGCTTCATGAATACTTCCAACTATGATTGGAAGAGCATAGCAAAGCCTTTGCCAATCTTTATCTTAGGAACGCCACTAGGAATGAAAGAGGCTGAAATAGCTTTTTTAAATAGGTGGTATGAGCTATTTTGTGATGAATAAATAGAAGGAGAAAAAAATGCTAAAGACAATAAATGGTGGGAAAGCACCTGATAGAGCCACAGAATTTAGTGCAGCAATTGATTTGTTCGCAAATGAAGATGTGGTTATAAAACGGGATGAAACGAAGATGGTTAGACTTGGTGTGATTATTGATATGGAATATATTAAAAATATGTTTATTGAAGACCGTCACTACGAAGCCTCAACTTATGCAAAGCGTTTTTATGCTGACGATTATCGAGAATGGTTCGATAGCCTAACAATCGGCAAAGACGACAGCTTCGAGTTTGAATTGTATCGTGGTCTGCCTTTATATGTCCCAAAATGCACTGATGCAGAGATAGATGAATATGAGCTAGATTATTACAAAATCGTGTTCAAAGGAATGAATATGAAAGAGTTTTTAAGCTCACATTATCTCGATCTAAAACCAAGAAGCGGACTAAGAGGTGAAGGTATTATCGCCGATAGTGGAGTAATAGATTTCGACTACCCAAAAGAGATAAAAATCATACTAAATAACTTCTCTTTTAGAGAAGAGGGAGTTTTTGGGGTAGAAGATACCGACTTCGTTGTAAAGAAAGGCGACAAAATCGCTCAGATAATGCTTAAAAAGCACGAAACAGATCTCATGGGGTTCTTTTCTGATAAGCAAAGAACAAGTGGATTTGGTTCAACAGGAAATAGATAGGAGAAGAGATGAGAACAGTATTTAGCGGCACTCTTGAGGAGTGTATAAAATACATAAAAGAGGAAGAGTCTAAGTTTAGTGGAAATGAGATACCTAACTTGGATATTGTAGAAAATGAGACATCTGACGAATTTTACTATGTAAAAGAGTTGGATGGATGGGATTTATATCCCGGCACATTTTAGTTTCAACAAACCTTATAAGGGGATATACACTTGCCCCCTTGGGGATAGGTATGTCTCCTTTAAAATTGAAGGAGAAAAAAATGACAAGAGAAGAAATCTTGGAAAAATTTAAAGACAGAAGAACAAAATGCACTGTCTATACCAGGGTGATGGGTTATCATAGACCTGTCGAAAGTTTTAATATTGGCAAAAAAAGTGAACATAAAGAAAGAGTTCACTTTAAAGAAAAACATTAAATCATCTATGCTTTTAGCGGTGGGCATAGAATGATTACATTACCCTGCAATCTTTTGCAGGGGAATCGCTCTTCTATATTTGCTTTATTTTTTGCTTCCTGTTTTTATAAAATATGAGTCTATCTTGCTAACTCCTTTTGTAACAATTTTACCATTTTTGATAATATTGTATCTGAAACATCCCATATCGGAATTGTAGACAGTATAAAAATTGTTGCACTTTTTGTTAAAAAAAACAACTATAGAAGTATTTTTATCAATTTTTTTATACATTACTCCTTTATCAATTTTTTCGGGCAGCTTAATAGCAATATCATAAGGTTTAATTTGACTATGCAAAATATCAC
>WFQD01000166.1 GCA_015487265.1 Sulfurimonas sp.
TTCCAATAGTACTTTAGGCAAAAAATTGATGCTTCTTTTACCATAAGAAGATTCTTTTGCTTTTCGAATTATATTAGCACTAATATCTATACCGATAATTTTGAAGTTTTTGATACCCATTTCCAAAGCAAGAATAGCTATGCTATATGCCTCTTCTCCAGAAGAACATGCCGCACTTAAAATTGAAAGCGATTCTTTACCTTTATAATTTTTCAAGGCTTTTTCAAGCTGCTCTTTTTCTCTAAAAAAGTAAGTTTCATGAATTGCCACACTATCGACAAGAGCTTTGAAAAGAGCTTCATCCTTTTTTATTTTGACCAACAGCTCTTTAAAAGAAGATATCCTATTTTGTTCACATAATGAGACTATATAGTTTTGCACTAAAATTTTACTCTTTTTCAGTGAGATTCCAGAGTTTTGTTCGATATAGGCGTAAAGAGTTTCAATCCCTTGAGTATCAACCACTATACTCTTCTCTTTTAGCTGTTTTGTTACAGTTTTTGAATTTCTATTAAAAAAAAAGTTAAACATTGCGTAAATACTCCACAATTTCATCAAGATGCATTACATGTACCTGATTGTTCAGTATGTATGCTTGTTTTGGCATTCCGTATACAACCGTACTCTCTTGACTTTCTGCTATGCAATAAGCTCCATGCATATATAATTCCAGCATTCCTTTAGCACCATCATTGCCTATGCCAGTCAATAATATAGCAGTAATAGAAATATCAGAAAGTAATTTTTTTGCGGAGTCAAACAGATTATTAATACTGGGAGAATAGATATCTTCTTTATTTGATTTCACCAAAAGTACCCTACTTTTTTGCATAGTCAACTCCATAGAAGCAGCACATATATAAACATTACCTGATACAATCTCAAGTTTGTCCTTGGCAAGAATTACTGGCAAAGAACAGTTTTCTTGCATTTGAGTAGCAAAACTTTTTACTACATTGCTATTCATATGCTGGGATATAACAATAGAGTAATCAATATTATCGTTTAAAGATAAAAGTATTTTTCTAAGGTGTCCTGGACCACCGGTAGAAGCACCGATGAGCACTATTTTATCTTTATGCACTAGCTTCTGAAACTTGAAAGCTGTTTGTTAAGTTCTTCTATAATCTTGTTTTGATGATCGGCTGCAGCGGCGATCTCTTCAACACTCCGTGCATTGAGTATCGCTGTATCATTAAGCTGAGACATCTTTTTAGATATATCGACAATCCTCGCTTTCAATTTGTCTACAGCCTCAGAACTCTCTCGTGCCATCTGTTTTGATTGCTCTATGGCGTTTATAACTTCATCTACACTATCTTCCACATCACCAGCTTGCTCAGCAGCAATCGATATATCCTTCGCATTTTTTTGCATGTTTTCACTTGCTTCATCAACAGCTTGAGTAACAATATTTATAGTAGCATTTATTTCCGTTAAACTTTTTTGCGTTCTCTCTGCCAGTTTTCTTACTTCATCGGCAACCACTGCAAAACCTCTACCATGCTCACCTGCCCGAGCGGCTTCTATGGCTGCATTAAGAGAAAGTAGGTTTGTTTGTTCTGCTATATCGCCTATTAGTTCCAGTATACTTTTTACATCATTGGCACTCTCTTTTAGCTCTTGCATTTTAAATGCAAGCTCCTCTTCTTTGACACTTATGTCTTTTACTGTCTCTATAAGCGAATTGATCTTTTGTATTGCTTCACTGAGAGATTGAAAGGATTTATCCGCTATAGTATGCATATGATTCACTTTATTATCTACGAACTGGGCTTCTTCAGCCGTTTTTATAGCATCACTATTTATCGATTTTACAAGTTCTGCTTCATTTTCTACGTTTTTGCCAATCTCTAAAGATGTTGCTGATAGCTCGTTAGATATTGAAGCCGCTTCGCTACTCACATGTTTCGTCTCTGCAATAGCATTTTGTACTTTTTCTATAAATTTATTAACAGACTTTGCAACCGATACAATCTCATTATTCCCTTCCATCTGAATACGTTTTGTTAAATCTCCATCACCCATAGCAAGATTTTCAGCCGCTTCATTAATCATCATTAAATTCTTACCAATAAAATTCGATATAAAAAGGACAAATAAAACAATGCCAATTCCACTTACTAAAAAGATAATTATCATCTCTATTTTAAGCTGTTTCATAAGTTTTATTTTTTCGATTTTCTGATCTTTTCGCAAGTTTATAAGTGCCTCTTCAGACTCTTGAGCCTCTTTTTTCATTTTTGAAGCTATTTGAACCGACTTTTCTTTTAATGTACTAAATGTTTCAAAAGCTTTTTCATACTCCATCAATGCTTTGATTAGATTATCCATCATCTTTTTATTTTCAGTACTATCCAAAATATTTTTTACATGTAAAGATAGCTTCTTTATCCTTTGAATTGACTCTTTAACATTCTTTTGATATCTTTTGTCTTTTTCTTCTATATAGTTTTTTTCGTCAATTCTCATAGCCAGTAACTCCTTGACTATTTTATTTGCCAAGGATGCTTCTTCCATTTCATCAGCGAAATTTTTTATATTTGATGAAGTTTTGACTATGTTATCTAATTGTCTTTTTTGGATTGTACGCACTTTCATCGCAATCTTTTCAACATCATTTGCTTCTTTAACCATTTTTTGTTGTGTTTTTAATGATTGCTCGCGTATTTTTTGATATTCTTTAAAAAATTTAAGGTATTGTCTTATATTTGTTGTTACATCTTTTACAAGTTTATCATTTTGAGGGTCGTTAAACATGTCTTTTAACTCTTTTGTAATTAGCAGAGTTTTTTGTACATTTTTTATAAGCTCTTGAGCATATATAGGATCTTTTCTTTGAATGTAGTTCTTTTCACTTATGCGGGCATCGAGCATTTGCTTGATTATTTTATTTGATAGCGTCGCCTTATGACTTTTATCTTCTAGTTTATCAATGCTTGTTGATATGGAGTAGTAGAGATACAAAAATGAAAGTACTATGACTACAGGAATCGTTAGGAGTAGCTTTTTAATTGACATATTTTTTAACATAAGACAACTTTTAAAAAGTTATTAGGAATTCTAACAATTTATTATAAAATCAATATGATTTAAATATGAAATATATTTCATATTCATACAAACAACTCCTCGAACTCTTTTTGCGACATCGGTTTATAAAAATAGTACCCCTGTATTTTTACTTCATTGTGTTTTGTAACAAGATTTAATGTTGGTAAATCTTCAATTCCCTCTATAATTATAGTTAGGTTGAGTTTTTTTGCCAAATAGACTATACCGTCAAACAATGCTTTTGACCGTTGGTCTTGAAAAAGGTCGTCCACAAACTTTTTATCTATTTTGATTGTATGAATAGGGTAATCTTTAAGTGCACTAGTCACAATATAATCTGACAACATTCAAGTAAAAAAGCTACAATTTCTCCTGGACAAGAAGTTCAGGAGAGAGAATGAACCTGCATACACAAGAGAAA
>WFQD01000167.1 GCA_015487265.1 Sulfurimonas sp.
GATTATTTCTTAATAAAATCTTTGAAGAAATTGAAAAAGATAAAGAACAAAATATAAATTTTGATTTACTTAAAAAACAATCAGACCAAGAAGTTTTAGAAATTCAAAAACATATGGCAAAAATACAATCTAAAAAATATATAACTATTAAAGAATATACAGAGATATACGGTGCGAGTAAATCAGCACAACAAGGTTATCGTGGAAGAAGAAAGAACCCTTTACCATATAAGCAAGAGGTTGAAGGTGGTAGGATTTTATACAGTATTGAAGAAGTTGAAAAATGGCGAGATAATGGATATAAGTAGAAATTTTGAACCTATTTTGACCATTTTGCCTGATTTTGAAGTGTGTGAAAAAGTGTCAAATAATTTTAACACCACTTATAAATCCCTAAAAATAGGCACTTATTTTAATAAGTGTAATATGTGGGGCAATGGGCTTTAATGTTTAACGACGAACTGCATGAAATGACATTGAGTGAAGATGGTTCCTATACAGCGTATTCAAAAGAGTATAAGGAGCATTACCACTCAACTAAAGATGGCGCTTTGCATGAATCATTAGTCAAACATGTAGAGCCTGCATTTGGCCTAAAAAAGAAACAAGATGAGATAGTGATTTTAGATATTTGCTATGGTCTTGGGTTTAATACTTTAGCTACACTCTATTATCATCAAAAAAATAATTTATCATCAAAGTTGAAAATTTATTCACCAGAGTTAGATGAATCCTTAGTGAAATCTTTAGTGAGTTTTACTTATCCAGCAGAGTTTGACATTTTTAAACCTATTATAGAAGCACTCTCACAAGAAGGTATTTATGAAGATGAAAACTTTTATATAGAAGTGTTTTTAGGGGATGCAAGAGAGTATATTCGAAAGTTTGAAAACAAGTTTGATATTGTTTATCAAGATGCATTCTCTCCGAGTACCAATCCTATGCTTTGGACACAAGAGTATTTTTGCGATATTAAACGCAGTATGAAAAAGCAGGGCATCCTTACAACATACTCTATCGCACTTGCAACAAGATTGGCTCTTTTTGAAAATGGATTTTATGTTTATCTTAATGTTGGCAAGGGCTATAGGGATGCAACAGTGGCTTCTCCATCAAAGCTTCCTTATTTCCAAGAAGTAGATATGGAGCATAAAATTGCCTGTAACCCCCAAGAAAAATCTTTAAGAGATTAAAAAAGTGTTTGTTCAAGGGCTTTGAGTTTGTAACTGCGTCTATGAATGGGAGAGTAACCGTGTTGTTGAATCATTTCAATATGTAATTTTGTGCCATACCCTTTGTGTTTTTCAAACTGATACTGAGGATATTTTTTTGCTTCTAGTACAATGTCTCTATCATGTGTTACTTTAGCAAGTATTGAAGCCGCACTTACTTCTGCAACTTTTCCATCGGCCTTGACCATAGTTTGTAGATTTTTTACTCCAAAAGTGGTGTTTCCATCAAATAAGAAATTACTAGTTTGCATATTTTCCATAATTTGTATCAGTCCAGACTTGAGACAATGTGCAATGCCTTGCTTGTCTATCTCTTGAGCAGAAAATTTGACTATATGATATTGTGCATTTTGAATAATCTGTTCATAAAGTAGTTCTCGTTTTTTTGCGGTGAGTTTTTTAGAATCATTTAAACCTTCAATTTTGTGCTCTAAGATACATCCCGCCATGACTAAATCTCCAGCAATAGGCCCTCGACCTGCTTCATCTATACCACATAATTTATCCATTTAATCCCCCAAAGCCCAAATATCAAATGGTACCAACTCAACCTGAGAAAAAGGGTGTGAAATGCTCCCTTCTTTGTTCATCGTCACAGCTGTTACTTTTTTAATGGAGTGTGTAAAGATAAAAGCTTCAATACTCTCTAGTTTTTGAAATAAACGCCGCTCATCTGCAAAAGGTTTACATAAAATTATTTCATCATTTTCAGGGAGATAAAAGTCAATATCATCTTCATAATAGCAACTTCTATTTGCTTTAAGGAGTTCAAGAAATATCATGTTTTCAAAGAGTTTACTAAAGTTTTTGTCCGTACTCAGGGCAGATTTAAAAGCAATATCGCAGAGATAAATTTTTTTTGTTGCCTTTGGATAATTAAATTTTTCTACAAGATGGATGTATTTATAAGCTTGGAGTTTGGCAAAGGATGTATACAGTTTGTCTTTTGATATTCTTCTACTCTGTTTGAGACGTTCATATATAGTATAAGCAGAGACTTTTTGAGAAAGAATTTTTGCACAAAAAACCATAATGTCAAAAGAGATTGCATCAAGATTTTTTTTGAGAATATTTTGTAAAAAAATATTTTTTTCATCATTAGCAACTTTATGCATAATTGGAAGCCCTCCAATTTGAAAAAAATGGTTGAGGGCACTCGAATCATACTTATGCTCATAGGCTAAGAACTCTTCATAATCGAGAGGGTAGAGTTGGATTGTTTCTAAAAAATCATAATCAAGGTGCTTTTGTGAGGTAATAATGAGTTGTGAAACATTGATAAGGTGAATAGACTCTTTATAATTATCGAAAACAAGCACCTTAATGTTGTTTTTGTTGAGAAAAGCTGTAAGTTGATGATTTAATTTCTCAATATCTATGCGAATATCATTGCAATTGATGTAAAGATAACTGCTTTTTTTTAAACTTAAGAGATAACTTTTGATAAGTTTGCTTTTTCCGCTCTGTGAAATTCCATTAATTTGGTAAGATTTTGTGTCAAGCGATATTTTTCTATCATGATATTTTTCAAGATGAATGTCAGTTTTATAAAATTCTTCAAGTAGTATTTCCATAAGCATATTATACAGTTTCCTTTTTAAAAGGAAATAAATTTTATATATTTTCCTTTTTTAGCCCCTAAATCCTTGAATATTCGTGCTAATTTAAGTATAATTCCGCTCCCTTAAATAGTTGGGCAGGGATCCAACGAGTTCTTTAGAAGGAAAATTATGGAAAAAATTCGTTTAAAATTGAAAGCTTACGATCATCGTGTACTCGATAGATCAGTAGCATCAATCGTAGAGGCTGTAAAGCGCACAGGTGCACAAATTCGTGGTCCGATACCTTTGCCAACAAAGATTCGTAAATATACTGTTTTAAAATCAGTTCACGTTAACAAAAAATCTCGTGAGCAATTTGAAATTCGTATGCACGCTAGAATGATTGATATTGTATCTGCAACACCAGAAACAGTTGATTCATTAATGAAACTAGATCTTGCACCAGAAGTGGACGTTGAAGTTCGCTCTATGGACAAATAGGAGTAGTCGTGGAATATATTGTTGAAAAAATCGGTATGAGCCGTACTATCGCAGTTCCAAGTAAGCCTGTAACTCTTTTAAGAGTTTTAGACCAAAAGGTATGTGAAGTAAATGAAGGAACTGCTATTGTTGCTTACAACAGTGGTAAAAAAACGAACAAAGCAATTGAAGGTCAACAGAAAAAGTACAACCTTTCTGCAGAATTTAACCGTTTTGTTACTTTAGAAGTAGCAAATACTGAAGCGGGTGACTTAGACTTAGCTCCATTAGCAGAAGCTACTGTAGTAAAATCTACTTTTAACACAAAAGGTCGCGGTTTTTCTGGTGGTATGAAACGTTGGAACTTTGGCGGTGGTCCTGCATCTCACGGTCATAGATTTGGTCGTAGAACAGGTTCAATCGGTAATGCTGAGTGGCCAGGTCGTGTAATGAAGGGTAAGAAAATGCCTGGACAATATGGAAATACACAAAATAGTGTAAAAAATGAAATCGTTTCTTACGATGCTGAAAATAAAATCATTGCGGTTTTAGGTTCTGTATCTGGAGCAAATGGTTCTTTAGGTCGTGTAAAGGTAGCTAAATAATGAGCGCAATCGTTTTAAATGAAAAAATGGAAAAAGCATCTGAGTTAGCATTACC
>WFQD01000168.1 GCA_015487265.1 Sulfurimonas sp.
AAAATTCTAATCTTTTATATATGGTATGTGTTCAACGACTATCGAAAGCTAAAGCACAATGTGCTAAATAACACCCTTATGATAAACAGGGTGGTCTGTTGTGAAACAAACAGATTAAAGCGAGTAGAGTAGGTTGTAAGCAAAGATTCATATTTGTCTATAATCAAGATAATCAACTGAATCAAGACAGCCGAAACGAGGGGGAATTTTTATGTATAGTAATATATAAAAATTCAAGATATAGTCTGTTCTATCATGAGAGTGGTAGTAGACAATTCAACAGAGAATCCAAGAAACTTTTTCATATTGTTCTTACCTTACCTACCTACAATAAATATGAATAGGTTGGGTTCTCGCTTGAGTTGTCAGGTAAAGAGTTGCGATCTTTGCTGAACATAAAAGGTGAAAAGAATCAAGCAGAGCAATTCTGTTTGTACTATTTTTACATCGATACATAAAAACCTACTTCCCCTGCGGAACAATAAAACTTTATATTGACTTCCGCAAGGGAGAGATATATCGATAATAAAAGTTTGCGAGGAATAGGTCACTAAGAGTGGTTCAACAATACGTTTTGTATTTGACACTTGAAAGCATTCTACATATGAAAATATGAATAGAGAAATCTATTGAGGATGTATGGTGATGTCAATGCCATGACATTTAGATAAATATTTGGAGAAATTCCAAAATCACTGTCTATAAACCCACCAAGGTTTGAGTACCTTGATGCTGCATGGTTATATTGAGACTCACAAATTCAATAGCAGTAGTATAGCAAAAAAATGTGCATTGCACAAACTCAAGTTTTTTTGTTATCAAAAGCTGGATCATTAGCTTCCACTAAAATAGTGTTCTTAGTTAGTGAATTCCCCAAATTCCAGCTGTTATATGTTTACTGTTCTCCTGAAAAAGGAGTTGTTGCACAGGCTTTTTTGCTTGTACGAAGCTCCTTTTGGGGCTTTTAATGTCCAAGGAGGACGTTATGATAATCACAACATATGCGATATTGGCGGCAATGTTTTTAGTGGCTGCTCCATTCGCAGAATAATATTTTCAATTACCCTCCTTGCGGGTATAAAAATCACTGCTAATATTGGTAACAATATGAACGAAATAGGCATCCTTCTGGATGAAAGAGCTGTGAACCTGGTGTTGTTTAAGGCACTCCCGTTGAATCAATTTAGGTTGCTTTAACGGGGGCGTGGAAGCCTTTCCTAAAATAACACCAAGGACCTATCATGAAATACTTCTTTTTGGCAATTGCAGTGGTAAATTTAATTGGCTTTTCTAAAGGTTATGCACAAATTGCAAACACTTTGGAATCAATAAATATATACAATCAGGCTATAACTGTAGCTACGGTTGATAATATAGAAAAAATAAGCAAGTAAAGGATCTATTGTGCCATTTATGAAAATCATTAATAAACAGCGCAGATGTTTAAAATCTTGTATTAAAAATCAATACACTCATCGCAATGCAAAGTATGAAAAATCTGGTTATCCAGCCAATACAATTACAGCATTGATTGTTCAAAACCAAATAGCGTTAATGGAGATTTCAAAATGAAAATTGAAACAAGCATAATAGCAGCAGGTTTTGTAATGGTTGAGGACAAAAAGTATTCTAAAATGCAAGAAAAAGCAAACACACTCGGAGTGATTAATTTTCCTTCAATGTGTTCGCTTTTAAAACATCCTCCGTAGTTTTATACTCCCCTAGTGGGAGTATTTTATTTCAACACCATAATTCTCAACAGAATCAATTTCAAGAGCCTTGCAAATCGCTTTGGAAAACTCTATATCTACTGTTTTTAGAATACCTATTGTTGAATAATCAACTTGACGTGTTTCTTCGTCGATATCATACGCAATTATCTCATTGTCTACAATTTCCATAAATGTTTCGTATCCCGGTATAATAGTGAGCATTTACACCTCCTCTGTAAAATAAAAATTAGATATTTTTGAAATATCCACTATATTGTTCTTAATGGCATTAGTAGGTATTTCAAAAACCTCTAATTCTGTAAGAGTGTCGATTGATATGATGGTTTTATGTTTTCCAATATATTCAACATTGTATTTATTTTTATTTTTATCATACGCAATATTATCAACAATGACAAACACCATATCTTCTAATGCATTCTTAAATACCTTATCAAAAGGGCACAACATAAACATATCTAATTCTCTGTCGCTTAGAAGCTTTAATAACGCTTCTGGAAGCTTTAAATTGGGATTTTTGTTGCAAACTGACAACAGAAAAATATCTATCGCTTTTGATGGTTCTGTGTTATTGTCAATGCCTTTGATTTTAAATTCCGCCATCGTCCCAGTTTTAGAATTAAAATATAAAAAATCCATTTATTTACCTACCTTTTTGTTGCTAACACCATGTGAATAATACACATCACCAAAAGCATGATTATAATTTTCTATAATATCAGAAATTGTGCTACTTGTTTTTACTTGGATCGGGTTATACCACAATACATTGATTGTTTCGCTTTTTAGGTGAGCATATCGAGTCTTTTTCTTGTTTTTTTCATTCCCATTGCACTTATACCTTATTTCAGGGTATTGACTACTGTGTTCATAGCTTAGTATTTTAATATCTATATCATCACCGCTCTTGATAGTGTTTTGAATAAAGTCATATTCCGAATCAATTTTTTTTAGATCATCTCTCTTTTGGTCCAGCAGTAGCTTTATTTTGCTTTTCGGAAAATTATGACTACCTATTAAATCTTTATAGTCTTTTTCCACCTTATTTTTGATAATTGCATAGTGCTGAGGTAAATATTTTTCTATCGAAGCAGGTGTAGAGATATACTGATATTTTTTTCTAAAAACAACACTGTACTGCGTTGCAACCTCTTCTTCATTGATGAAATTTATTATTTTGCTAAATTTTAATTTCTTTTTTTCTGTCTGAGTTCTTATTAACGATTCTAGTTTCTCGCGCAGTGAAGAAAATTGGATTTTAGCGTTATCATCAATAAAATATACGCGAGATTCATCAAAGTTTCTAAATTTGTAGTTATGCAAAAGACCATGTACGATATCAAAACATTGCGCGAAAAAAGCACTGGCATCGCTTGAAAACACTATGGTATCAAATTGTTTAATGATGTAATCTATATTTGCGTCCTTTTCAATGCTATGGATTGATAAAAAAGAGAGTAGCGCGCCTTTAAGTTTTAATACTCTTTCTTGAGAAAATCTTTTTTGCATATCTTTTAGGTTTGAAGATTCTGATAAAAAATTTCGTATATCTTTTGGTATATCTCTAATATCTTTATCATTGATTTCATTATTAAGATAAGCAGTTGCTTTCCATAATATATCTTTGCTGATAACACATGCTTTGGCCATATCTAGTTCCCGCTTCTTTTTTGTTTTCTGTCTCGAAACTGCTGTGTTTTGTAAACAGCATCCATAGTTTGATTTATTAGGTGCTCCATCTGTTTTGCCATAGCAATAAGATGGTGTTTTGGTGCTCTAAAAAAAAGAGATATACTGTTGTGTTTAAAATCAAACGAACAATCTCTGTCAATTATTTTTACTGAAATTGATTTTATATTACTGTTCCCGCCACTAAATTTACTAAAATGCGGTATTGTCCCATAATATAATTCTTGGAGCTGTTCAACAAAACCACGAAGCTCTACACAGTTGAAAGCAACAGAGATAGACTTGTCATTTTTAGAGAATGGAAAGATTTCAAGAAAAAATAATCCATCCGTAAACTCTTTGTTTGATTCCACCTTTCCTGTAACCGCAAAAGCACTATTTTTATCAGTTACTGAAAATTTTCCAACATGATATTTTTTAGATTTTTCAACCATATTAGATTTGTCTCACTTCGACTAATCGTTTAACTTTTGGCCATTTTTCTTCAGCAATCCTATGTGCTTCATCTATCGCACAAGATTTACTGTCGGATTCAATCACTATTTCGCTCATAATAACTATCGGCTTCGATATGTCTTTGATATCTTTTACAATAATTTCATATCGCATGTAGAGACACCTTATTTTTTTAAAATCAAAAAACAGTATAACAAATTTAACGACAAATTGTCAAATATGATATTAATAATATAACACCTGTATTATATAGACATAGAAGCATAACCTTTCAATAAAACATAAGCTCGATTCAAGAATATTTTTTTATTCCAATTTCGCCAGCCCTTCCCTATTCGCAAAGCGAAGCGCTTGGCTGGAGGGGATTGCAGTAT
>WFQD01000169.1 GCA_015487265.1 Sulfurimonas sp.
ATTATCATTAACTTGTGAAATATTTGTTTGATTGATATATATGATATTATCAATATTGTCTACAATGATTGCCACATATTTATTATTTTTTTCTATAAAGATAACTTGTGTATCATTTTCTCTCGTGGTTACATGTAAAAAACTATCAAGTTTTATAATGGATATAGCTTGATGTTGCCATGTAGCAATAAATTCTACATAGTTTTCTGTACCTATCGTAGAAGAGCTTGTTTTGGCAAGTCCATCAATCTCTGTAACCTGTCTAATATACTCCATAGGAAGGCTATACTTTTTGTCTTCAATCTGAAAAACAAGAAACTCCTTTTTTTGTACGGTTGAAATATTTGTCTTATTTGATTTGTTTTTAGTTTTTTTAATATTCAGTTTGTTGAAAAAATAAAGAGGATCTATAATAGCAATTACCTTATCATTATAACTATAAAAGGCTTCAATTGGGGTTGTTTTATCATAAAGATGATCTATCTTATCAATATGAAAATCTTCTATACCGTAGATAGTGTCAACTTCAAGTGCAAGTTTATTATTGCTAGAATGTTGCATGATTATAATATCACTCTTTTGAGAAGTGCCAAAATCAATAATCTGAATAGTTCTATTTCGAAGAGATATCGCCCCTTTTATATCTTTAACCTTTTTAGGCAATTCAAACATTTCAAATTCATTTTCAACTACTTCTTGAATATAGTCCGTTTTTATTGCATAAAGCTCATCTTTTATCTGCACAATAAGATAATTATTTATTGTAGTACTGTTTTGTTGTATGGTTGATAAATCTTGTAAATTTTTATCGAGTGGAGACATTGCCGGTATATGATATTTTTTTAAAAGTGGCAATGGAAAAACCTCATTAACAAGCTTTTCATCCTCATTTTTGTAGTGATTGACAATTCTTTCATCGTTGTTTAAATCAATAGAAAGCTCAATTTTTTGTACTTCTTCAAGTTTTATTATTTCATCGACAAGCATACCATATTTATATTTTGTATCTTCTTCCTGTAATACAATAACACTCTTTTCGCCTTCTAGTTTCATTCTTTGTCTACCAAAAAGAAGAGAAGTATCAACAAGAGGCATTGTGTCATTATTATATTTTACAATTCCTAGAACAGACTCATGAAATCCACTAATCTCTGTAAAATCCTCAAGCTCAAAAACATAAGCTACATTTTTAGTGCTGAAGCAATATAGTGCACCATCAATTTCGTATTCTATGACGGATACTTCCATCATGCATCCTTTATTATTGCTGATATTTCTATTAGCTCACTGATATTGTCTGCCATTACATTGGAAATTGATTGTATATGTTCTGCAGCTATTTCTGATTCTTGTACATTTTTTTGTGTCAACTCAGCTGCAACTTGTGTTTGACTGGCTCCTATTTGTGCTTCTTCAAGTGCTGAAGCAATCTCATTTATTTTATTGCTTACATTGTCAAATGTTTGTATATTCTGATCTATATTTATAGTGTTTTTATCCATTGCTTCTGATAATGCAATGATAGCATCAGCCTCCATTATGCCTTGTGTTCGCATTGCATACAATGCTTCAATAATATTTTCTGTTTCATCTTCTAAGTTATCTATGATATTATTAATTTTGTCTAAGCTTTCTTCAGAGTTTTGAGCAAGATTGCGTATATCATTGCTAACAGCTAAAAATCCTTCCGCATAATTTTCTGCTTCATCTTTAAGTTGCATGCCCTCGACAGAGCCATTTATGGAAAGAGAAGCAGTTTGAACATTGGTAAGCTCAATTTTTCTTAAGATTTTTTTTAAATGTTTGATGCTTTGCTTCATTTCTTTTGCTTTATCTAATACCTCTTGAGTTTGCCTGAGATTGTCTTTTGAATCGTTTCCTGCATTTTTAATAGTTTTTGCACTATGTTTAAATTCTTTTTTAATGTGTAAAATCTGCTCTTTTATCATGTCTACTTCTTGTTTTATGATATGAGCTATCTCGTTTGCACTAGAAGTCAAATTGGTATTGGTATTGGCATCTTCTTTAGAAATAGCTGCAGCCTCTTTTATCTGAGATAGAGCTATAACGCTTTGTTTTGTAGAATTAACAATTTCTTCAATAGCAGAACTTAGTTCTTCTGCTGCAGAAGCAATCTCATTTATAGCTTGTTCAGTATTATTTTCAGTTGTGTTGTTTTGAAGTTTTTTCACCATTTTTTCTAAAAGTTTCGCCGCACTATTTGATTGTTCGAATGCTGTAACTTGCATTGAAATAGTTTGAGTTACTTCACTAACCGCAGAGGCACTTTCTTCTGCTGCACTTGCAATAGACTCTGAAGACAACTGCATTTTTGTAATAATATTGTCAAGATTTTTTAACTTAGTAAGTGAATTTTTAACTTTTTTTGTCATTTCAATCAAAATTTGTATGAGTTCTTGCATATTTTTGGCATTTTGTATTGCATTATTTGATGAATTTTCAATGGAATCTTTAGTGGTTATAATTATCTCTCTAATTTTTTGCACATTTGCTTGTAGTAAATCAACGGTAGTATTTATTTCTTTTGCATAATTGTTGGA
>WFQD01000170.1 GCA_015487265.1 Sulfurimonas sp.
ATGGTGTGCGCTCGTAGCTCAGCTGGATAGAGCACTGGTTTGCGGTACCAGCGGTCACACGTTCGAATCGTGTCGGGCGCACCATATTACAACTTTAAAAAATATTTACTTTTACTACACTATTCGACTTTTCTTCCTATAATCAATTCTTTATATTCTGATTTCTAAATGTACATTCTCATAAACTTTAAATATTGCTTACACATGTATGGAGTCAAATCATGTTGTTTTGCTATATCTTCTAAAACAGTCATAGCGTGATACTCTTTGGAATACTTTCAATTCTATGCACTAGCTTGTAACTTTACACCAAAACTATTTAACACTTTCATAATAGTTTCAAACCGTGGTTTAGCATTAGGACTAAATGTTTTGTAAAGGCTTTCTCTACCTAATCCAGTATCTTTGGCTATCTGACTCATACCCTTAGCCTTGGCAATATTACCCATGGCGATAAGTAGTTCATTAGTATCTCCATCAGCGAGAACTTGAGAGAGGTACTCTGCTATCATCTCTTTTGAGTTTAAATATTGTGCTACATCAAATGTTGTTAAATTATTCATGGCTTAACTCCTTGCATATTTTTTTAGCTTTTTCTATATCTTTGCTTTGAGAAGATTTGTCTCCACCCACAAGTAATATAATAATCTCATCTTCTACTTTTGTATAGTAGACCCTATATCCTGCACCTACTGTAATCCTAAGTTCGCTAACTTCATTACCAACAGGTTTATGGTCTCCAAAATTCCCCTCTTTTACTCTATCAATTCTTCGTAGTATTGCTACTTTACCCTGTATATCTTTAAGTTTAGTAAGCCACGTTGTAAAAAAGTCCGTTTGTTTTATTAAATACATAATATATTGTATCCTTTTAGATACTTTTTTGTCAATAGTAAGTCTTTCAATAGCAATATTAGCTTCATGTGATTGGGTAACACTTTTATAGGAATGAGTATATACTAAAAAGAATTAAAAGGAAATTTGATTGCCTATTTTAGGGCTATGAAGAAGTATATCACACAAACTCACAACTTAGTTAAATTTTTATACATATGAGGTTTCCTGTCTTTGAGAAGCCCCCAATACTCTCTTTGTTTTTTATTTTCTTGTAAATTAAACTCTGCATAGATAATCTCTTCTGTATCTCGACTGGCTTCTGTGATTTTTGCACCTGTGTAATCTGTTATAAACGAGGAGCCATAGAATGTGAGTTCACAACTTTTCCCCCTTTCTACTCCTATACGATTAGCAACAACAATAGGGACTGTATTGGTAGCAGCATGCCCCATTTGTACTCTTTGCCAATGATCTTTTGAATCAATGCCTATCTCTGGTTCACTGCCTATAGCTGTAGGGTAAAAAATGATTTCAGCACCTTGAAGTGTTAAGTCTCGCGCTGTTTCGCAAAACCATTGATCCCAGCAAATACCTACCCCTATTTTTCCAAATGGAGTTTCATAGACTTTAAATCCAGTATCGCCTGGTTTAAAATAAAATTTTTCTTCATAGCCAGGGCCATCGGGAATGTGTGTTTTACGGTAATTATCGAGTACCTCTCCTTTTTGATTAATGACAACAAGAGAGTTAAAATAGTCTCTATCTGTTTTTTCAAAGTAACTAACAAGTAAAACAACTTGTAATTTTTTTGCAAGGAGAGAAAAGTGTTGAATGAGTGGATTGTTTTTTTGTGGTAAAGCCCATGCAAAGTAGCTTGCATCTTTATCTTTACAAAAATAGAGTGAAGAAAAAAGTTCTGGTAAAAGTATAATATTTGCACCATTTGATGCTGCTTGTATGACAAAGTCAGAAGCTTTTTTAATATTAGCCGCTTTATTTTCACTCATACTCATTTGCACTGCAGCTACTTTTACCATGACAGTTAAATTATCCTCTTGCTGTGACTTCTAAAAGATGATAGCCAAATTGTGTTTGAATAGGACCATACACAACACCTACATCACCACTAAATACAGCCTTATCAAATTCTGGAACCATTTGTCCTGGTCCAAATTGCCCTAAATCACCACCTTTTGCCGATGATGGACATGTTGAGTTCGCCTGTGCTATAGCTCCAAAGTCTGCACCATTTTCAATCTCTTTTTTTAATTCATTACATTTTGCTTCGTTATCTACAAGTATATGTCTTGCGGTTGCCCATGCCATATTGTATCCTTTAATTTTTTTGTGATTATACCAAAGTATTGTTTTATTATGCACCTATTTTTGTTACAATAAGAATAAAGGATTTGACTTGAGCAGACTAAGTAAATACTCTGTACTTCTTGATGGTGAGAGCATAGAGACAAAAAGAGAAGAGATAAAAGAGTACTTTTTAAATACTTATGATTTGTTTGAAAAAGTATTTGAGGTACTCAAAGATGATACTGTGTTTTATCGTAAATCAGAGCCAACACGCCATTCTATGATTTTTTATTTTGGGCATACAGCAACTTTTTTTATCAATAAACTTGTCAATATGAAGATAATTCATGAACGTATTAATCCTGATTTTGAGTCTCTCTTTGCTGTTGGTGTAGATGAAATGTCTTGGGATGATTTGGAAAATTCACACTACTCTTGGCCAGAGGTAGAGGCTGTAAGAGTTTATAGACAAGCAGTGAAAAAACAGGTTTTAGAGCTGATTGAAACACTGCCTTTGTCTCTTCCTATTCAAGATGATAGCCCGATGTGGGTCATTCTGATGGGTATAGAACATGAACGTATTCATATAGAAACTTCGCTTGTACTACACCGGCAAATGCCCCTGAAGTATGTGAAAGATTCCTCTTATTTTCCCCCTTGTCCACGAAGTGCCAAAGCACCAGAAAATAGTTTGGTGAGTATAGAAGGCAAAGAAGTACATTTAGGTATAGATGCATCGAACCCTCTTTATGGATGGGATAATGAGTATGGAAGTTACAGCGAGAAAGTTCCTGATTTTCATGTGGGAAAATATCTTGTGAGTAATGCGGAATATATGGAATTTGTCAATGCAGGTGGTTATGAAAACCTTGAATTTTGGGATGATGAGGGGAAACAGTTTTTAGAACATAGTGGTGCAAAACATCCTCCTTTTTGGATACCTCAAGGCAAAGGATTTCGCTATAGAACCTTAACACAAGAGATAGATATGCCACTTGATTGGCCTGTTGATGTGAATGCCCTTGAAGCAGAGGCATTTTGCCGTTATAAAAGTCAAATGGATGGTATAACATACCAACTTCCAAGTGAAGCAGAGTATAGAGTTTTGTATGAACGAAGCCATTTAGAAAATATTCCAACTTTTCATGAGAGTCGAGCCAATCTCGATTTTTATCATTATGCTTCTTCTTGTCCTGTGAATGAGTTTGAATTTAATGGTGTTTATGATGTCATAGGTAATGTCTGGCAGTGGAGCCGTACACCGATACGTCCTTTTGAGGGTTTTAAAGTTCATGAAGCCTATGATGATTTTTCTGTACCGACTTTTGATGAAAAGCATGCACTTATTCTTGGGGCCTCATGGGCAAGTAGTGGGAATTTGATAACAAAAAATTCACGCTATGCCTTCCGAAAACATTTTTACCAAAACGCAGGCTTTCGTTATGTAGTCTCCTCGCAAAAAGAGGAACAAACAGTAGATATTTATGAGAGTGATGATTTAGTTTCTCAGTATTGCGAATTTCAGTATGGCGAGACACATTTTGGGGTCGAAAACTTTGCAATCGCTACAGCAAGATTGGCTGCAAAATTTGCTATAAATACAAATAAAGCACTTGATTTAGGTTGTGCTACTGGGCGGGCGAGTTATGAACTGGCAAAAACTTTCGAGAGTGTCGAGGGGATTGATTTTTCTGTGCGTTTTGTGCAAGTTGGTTCAAAACTCAAAGATGAGGGCTCCATTGCGTTTAGTGTGAAAGAAGAGGGAGAGCTTATCAGCCATAAAAAAGTGACCCTTCAAGAACTTGGATATGAAGATTTAAAAGAAAAAGTTGCATTTTGGCAAGGGGATGCTTGTAACTTGAAGCCAAATTTTCAAGGGTATGATTTGGTGATGGCAACAAACCTTATTGATAGACTCTATAACCCACGACTTTTTTTAGACACTATTGATGAGAGACTCAATAATGAGGGTATTTTGATGATTACCTCTCCTTACACTTGGCAAGAGAGTTCGACTGAAAAAGAATTTTGGTTAGGTGGTTATAAAGATGCACAAGGAAAAGAAATAAAAACGATTGAAAATCTTCAAAAGATACTTTCGCAAAAATTTGAACTACTTCATGTGCAAAATTTGGAATTTGTTATTAAAGAAACAGCAAGAAAATACCAGCATACTATTTCAGAAGTAAGCATATGGCGAAAAAAATAGTGTACGATTTTTCTAGGGCTGCTCCAAGAGAAAAAACAAACGCAGAGAAGTACACACTCAGAGAACAACTCTTTGGCACGGAGGATGTCACACCGGTTTGGGTGGCAGATATGGACATCGATACACCTGACTTTGTACTTGAAGCTGTAAAAAAGAGGTTAGAGCATCCTATAATAGGGTATGAAGAGGTGCCAGATAGTGCCTTTGAGGCACAAATAGCATGGATGCAAAGAGAGCATGGCATCACCTATAAACGGGAAGATTTTTTCTATTCGCACTCTGTTGTTACTTCTATGCGGGTGGCCATTGAGGCTTTTACACAAGATGGAGAGGGTGTGATAGTCCAAACTCCTGTTTACTCACCATTCTTTCATAGTGTTAAAGAACTCGGACGCAAGGTTGTGAAAAATCCTTTAGCCTTAGATGAAAATGGACACTACACTTTTGATATGCAAGATTTTGAACAAAAGATAGCCAAAGATACAAAACTGCTTCTACTTTGTTCCCCACATAATCCTGTAGGACGGGTTTGGAAAAAAGAGGAGTTATCAGCAATTTTAGCTGTTTGCAAAAAACAT
>WFQD01000171.1 GCA_015487265.1 Sulfurimonas sp.
AACCTTAGGTATACTAATAAGAATATTTACTTTTAGGAATTACTTTGGGCGAAGAACAAAAAAAACTACTAGAACAACAACTATGGAACATTGCGAACACTCTTAGAGGTAAGATGGATGCAGATGAGTTTCGTGACTACATACTTGGATTTATCTTCTACAAGTATCTCTCTGAAAAGATTGAAGATTATGCGAATGAACTTCTTGAAGAAGATGGTATAAAATACAGTAATCTTGATGAAAAGAGTGCAGATGGTCAAGAGATGCTTGAAGCCATCAAAGAAGATACTATTGAGTCCTTAGGTTATTTTCTCAAGCCTTCAGAACTTTTTAGTGCAGTAGCCATAAGAGGAAACAGTGATACTAACAATTTTATCTTAGAAGACTTAACAGCTATTTTAAGAAGCATAGAAACATCTACTATGGGTCACGAAAGTGAAGATGATTTTGAACATCTTTTTGAAGACTTAGACCTTACATCTACAAAGCTTGGTAAAACAGAAGAAGTAAAAAACACTCTCATCGCAAAAGTACTTTCACACTTAGATAAGATTGACTTTGAGCTGAAAAACCACGATAGAGATGTTTTAGGCGATGCCTATGAGTACTTAATAGCTCAGTTTGCTAGCGGTGCTGGTAAAAAGGCTGGAGAGTTCTATACTCCACAACAAGTAAGTAAAATCCTTGCTAAAATAGTAACTAACAAGAAAACAAAACTCAAATCTGTTTACGACCCAACTTGTGGAAGTGGTTCACTTCTTTTACGAGTATCTAAAGAGGTTGAAGATGTCAGTAACTTCTATGGTCAAGAGCTTAACCGTACTACTTACAATCTAGCTCGTATGAATATGATTATGCACGATGTACACTATCGTAAGTTTGATATAAAGCAAGAAGACACACTTGAAAACCCTCAGCATATTGATAAACGATTTGAAGCCATAGTAGCAAATCCCCCTTTCTCAGCTCAATGGTCAGCAAATCCACTTCATATGAGTGATGATAGATTTTCTCAGTATGGGAAACTTGCACCAAAAAGTAAAGCCGACTATGCTTTTGTGCAACATATGATTTATCAACTTGATGACAATGGAACTATGGCAGTGGTACTCCCTCACGGAGTTCTCTTTCGTGGAAGTAGTGAGGGACATATTAGAAAGTATCTAATAGAAGACAGGAATTATCTTGATGCAGTTATTGGACTTCCCGCAAATATCTTTTATGGTACGAGTATTCCCACTTGTATATTAGTCTTTAAGAAGTGTCGTGAAGATAGTGACAATGTACTTTTTATAGATGCAAGTAATGAGTTTGAAAAAGCAAAAAACCAAAATATTCTTACAGATGAGAACATAGAAAAAATAATCACTACTTTTAAAGAACGAACTAGCATAGATAAGTACTCACGCTTAGCTACACTAGATGAGATAAAAGAGAACGATTATAACTTAAACATACCTCGTTATGTTGATACTTTTGAAGAGGAAGAGCCTATTGACTTAGATGTGGTTTCAAGTGAGCTAAAATCTTTAGAAGATGAGATAAGTGCTACAAATGCAACAATCAAATCATTTTGTAGTGAACTTAATATCGCTACACCATTTTAGGCTTGATGATGAGTGAATTAAGAAAAATTCCTAAGCTTCGATTTGAGGAGTTTAGTGGGGAGTGGAAAGTTATATCATTGGGCGATATTTCATTTAGAAGTGCTAAAAAAAATAAAGATAATCATATTGATGAGGTCTTTACAAATTCTGCTGTCAATGGAATAGTATCTCAAAGGGACTATTTTGATAAAGACATAGCAAATCAGAATAATTTAGATGGTTATTATATTGTCAATAAAGATGACTTTGTCTATAACCCAAGAATTTCAAATTTTGCTCCCGTAGGTCCATTACATAGAAATCATTTAGGCAGTGGAGTTATGTCACCTTTATATACAGTATTTAAAATAAAAGATGAAATTGTAAATCTTGATTTTATAGAAAGATATTTTCATACTACAAAGTGGCATAGGTATATGAATAATATTGCAAATTATGGTGCAAGAAGCGATAGAATGAATATTACTAATAGCGATTTTATAAAAATGCCAATACTTTTACCCTCAAAACAAGAACAAGAAAAAATAGCCTCATTTTTAAGTGCTATTGATAGTTCAATAGAACAACTTACTAAAAAAGAGAAACTACTTCGTGAGTATAAAAAAGGTGTAATGCAAAAAATATTCTCTCAAGAGATTCGATTTAAAGATGATGATGGAAGTGAGTTCCCTGAGTGGGAAAATCTTACACTCGGTGAAGTAGCGAAGTTCAGAAGAGGAAGTTTCCCCCAACCTTATGGCTTGCCTAAATGGTATGATGATGAAAATGGGTTGCCGTTCGTTCAAGTGTTTGATGTTGATGATAATATGAAGTTAAAACCAACAACTAAAAATAAAATAAGTAGATTGGCTCAGCCATCAAGTATTTTTGTTGAAAAAGGTAGTATTGTATTAACAATACAAGGCTCTATTGGAAGAATCGCATTAACTCAATATGATGCATATGCTGATAGAACATTACTTATATTTACCGATTATTTAAAAGCGATAGATAAAAAGTTTTTTATTTATATTGTATATCTATTGTTTGAAATAGAAAAAAGAAAAGCACCTGGCGGAACAATAAAAACAATCACTAAAGAAGCACTTACAAATTTTCTATTAAATCTTCCTTGCTTGAAGGAACAAACAAAAATAGCAAATTTCCTCTTATCAATAGATACAAGGATAGAGCAAGTAACAAAACAACTAAACCACACAAAAGAGTTTAAAAAAGCACTTCTTCAAAAAATGTTTGTGTAATTAACAAGAGAGAAAAATGAAAAAAGTATATTTAGCAGATAGTGGCAGAGAAAAAAGATATAACAAGGCTATTGCATCTGGTGATGAAAAAATACAAGAGATTGTTACATTATCAAAAAAACATATTTTTTCAAAAGGTTATAGAACAGATGAGTATAAATTTTATGAACCGTTTAAGAGTAAAATATTAAGAGATACCCAAAATTATAAAGAAAAAGCAATTATTGTCGATGATAATGGCACAATCATATTTGAAAAAAGTGGTACTTCTACAGCAATACAATTTAGCCAATCAGAGTTGAGCAGAATGAAAGGGTATAAATTGATACACAACCATCCCTCAGGAGCTACTTTAAGTTTTCAAGATGTTATGCTAGCTATGGAATATGAATTAAAAGAAATTGTTGCAGTAAGTGGTAAAGGTATATACTACAGACTAATAATTAAAAGCAAGAAAAAAGTAAATGAACTTGTGTTACAATATGACATAGCGAAAAAAGAAGCATCTGCTATTATGTATAAATTAGTAAGTGATGGGATATTTACTAAAAAACAGGCAGATTTAGAATATCAGCATTTTGTAATGTCAATATTCACAAACTCTATAAAAGGAATTAGTTATGAGCAAACAAAATATTAAACAACTGTTTGATGCAACAAATGAGTTGTTAACAGAACTTGCAGTGGTATCTACTAAACACGGCTACCATTTAGATAACGACCTTGAGGGTGGTTTGTTGGGTTTATTACTAGATGATAATTATAATGAAATGTCATTATTAAAAATGCGCATAAAGTCTGCTATTAAAAAAATGAATGATGGTACATTCAAGCTAAGCAAAAATGATACTATACTCTCAGGCACAAGAGAAGTTGCATAATAACTTCTCTTGAATAAAGTTGTGAGCACCCAAAGCGAAGCAGTATTAGAAGAGAGCTTAATCAAGCAACTTGTGGATTTAGAGTATGAAAAAGTAACTATTAAAGATGATAAATGGCTTGAGTCTAATCTCAAAACTCAACTAGAAAAACATAACAAGTTTACAATGAGTGAGAGTGAGTTTAAAAGAGTACTCAACCACCTAAACAAAGGCTCAGTCTTTGAAAAGGCGATGATACTTAGAGATAAGTTTGTACTGCCTCTTGATGACGGTACTACCAAGTACATAGAGTTTTTAGATAGTGAACACTGGTGTCAAAACCTTTTTCAAGTAAGCTCTCAAATAACGGTAAATGGTGTTTATAAAAATCGTTATGATGTAACACTCCTTATAAATGGTCTTCCACTTGTACAGATAGAACTCAAAAGAAGAGGCTTAGAGATAAAAGAAGCCTTTAACCAGATAAACCGTTACCAAAGACACTCTTATGCTTCAAACAATGCTCTCTTTAATTATGTACAAGTGTTTGTCATAAGTAATGGAGTAAACACTAAGTACTTTGCAAATAATCGTAAACAATCTTTTAAACAGACTTTTTACTGGGCAGATGTAGAAAATAAAAATATTACAAATCTTGAAGAGTTTACAGAAGTCTTCTTAGAACGATGTCATATCTCTAAAATGATATGTAAGTATATTGTCTTGGCTCAAGTTCCTAAGATACTAATGATACTAAGACCTTATCAGTTCTATGCAACTGAGGCTATCATAGATAGAGTAGAAAACTCAGATAAGAATGGTTATATTTGGCACACTACTGGAAGTGGAAAAACTCTTACTTCATTTAAAACAGCTCAGATACTTACAAAACTCCCTCAAATTGAAAAAGTTGTGTTTGTTGTGGATAGAAAAGATTTAGACTATCAAACAACTAAAGAGTTCAATAGCTTTAGTGATGGTTCAGTAGATGGAACAGATAATACAAAAGCACTTGTAAAGCAGTTTAGCGATGATACAAAGCTTATAGTAACTACTATCCAAAAGCTCAACACTGCGATAAATAAAAAACAGTACCTCTCTAAAATGGAAAAGCTACAAGATAAGCACATAGTTTTTATCTTTGATGAGTGCCATCGTAGTCAGTTTGGAGAGACACATCTCAACATAACAAAATTCTTTCATAAAAATCAGATGATAGGTTTTACTGGTACACCAATATTTGCAGAAAATGCAGTGGGCAACAAACTAGGTAAAAGAACCACAGCAGAACTCTTTGACAAATCACTGCATAAATATGTTATTACTGATGCCATAGCTGATGATAATGTTTTAAAGTTCTCAGTTGAATATGTAGGAAAATACAAAGAAAAAGAGAATAATACTTCAAATATTGACATTGATGTAGAGGACATAGATACTAAAGAGCTTTTAGAGAGCGATGAGAGAGTAGAAAAGATTGTTGACTACATTATTGCTAATCATCCACGAAAAACACATAACAAAGAGTTTACAGCTATGATGTGTGTCAGCGGAATTGATATGCTTAGTAAGTACTATGAACTCTTTAAAAGGAAAAATCACAATCTTAAAATAGCTACTATCTTTTCATACAGTGCTAACGAAGATGATAAAGATGCAGATGGTATCTATGAACTTGATGAAAGTGATGGTGCTAGTGTAGATGAAGCACATATAAATCAACACTCTCGTGACAAGTTAGAGAGTTACATCGGCGATTATAATGCAATGTTTGGCACAAAGTTTACTACTAGAGACTCTCAGAGTTACTATAATTACTACAATGACATATCTAAGAAAGTAAAGAACAGAGAGATAGACATACTTTTAGTCGTAAATATGTTCCTTACTGGTTTTGACTCTCCAACACTTAACACTCTTTATGTAGATAAAAATCTAAAGTATCACGGTCTTGTTCAAGCTTTTTCAAGAACCAACAGAATCTTGAATGAGAAAAAGTCTCAAGGTAACATAGTTTGTTTTAGAAACTTGAAGAAAAATACAGATGATGCAATAGCACTCTTTTCCAATAAGGATGCTAAAGACATAATTATAATGCAACCATACGAAGAGTATGTAAAATATTTCAATGAAGCATTTATGGAACTTATCAAGATAGCTCCCAGTGTGAGTAGTGTTGATACTTTAAAGAATCAAGGCGAAGATAAACAACTGGAGTTCATACAAGCATTTAGAAATATTATGAGATTAAAGAACATACTTGATAGCTTTAGTGATTTTAAATGGGCTGATGTATCTATGAGTGAACAACAGTTTGAAGATTATAAGTCCAAGTATCTTGATATGTATGAAGAGATAAAGGGTGGTCAAGGTAAGGGAGAGGGTGAAAAAGTATCTATACTTGATGATGTAGACTTTGAGCTAGAACTGATTCATAAAGATGAAATCAATGTAGCTTACATCTTACAACTCTTGGGAAGATATAAAGATGCCGATGAGAAAGATAAAGAAGCACACAAAAATAACATTATGGGCATCATCAATGGTCAAGCACACCTTAGAAGTAAAAAAGAGCTTATAGAGAAGTTTATTAATGAGAATATGCTTCATATTAGTGATTCTGATGATATTGAAAATGAGTTTGAAAAGTTTTGGGAAGATGAAAAAGAGATGGCTTATGACAAACTTTGTTCAGAAGAGAACTTGGATTGTGAGAAAGTTAAACAAGTTATTGACACTTATGTTTATGAAGAGAGAAAACCACTTAAAGATGATGTAGCCAAAACACTCAAAGTAAAACCAAAACTTTTAGAACGAAAAAAGATAGTGCCAAGAGTGTTGGAAAAGATTGTTAAGTTTGTAGATACTTTTTATGATTTGTAAAAAAAGAGTTAGTAGGTATCCCCTAAAGTATCCCCTGATAAAATAAAATTCTATGAAAGTGCCTAAAAAAGGGCTTTAATGATGGTGCGGACGAAAGGACTTGAACCTTCACACCTTGCGGCACCAGATCCTAAGTCTGGCGTGTCTACCAATTTCACCACGTCCGCGTGGAGTAAGTCTTTAAAGTCACTGCTGACATGATAATATAAAAAATGCAGTGGTACGCCCTAAAGGATTCGAACCTTTGGCCTATGCCTTAGAAGGGCATTGCTCTATCCAGCTGAGCTAAGGACGCAGCAGTTAAATATGGTACGCCCGATAGGATTCGAACCTATAACCCTCGGAGCCGAAATCCGAAACTCTATCCAGTTGAGCCACGGACGCTACTATATTTTGTATATTATCATCTATATTTTAAACTATGGGGTGGGATGCGGGATTCGAACCCGTGACCCCCGGCACCACAAACCAGTGCTCTAACCAGCTGAGCTAATCCCACCATGTAGTATGTTTTAAAATATAATAAGTTGAAAAGTGGTCGGGGCGAAAGGACTCGAACCTTCGACCCCCTGGTCCCAAACCAGGTACTCTAACCATACTGAGCTACGCCCCGACCTTCACAAAAATCAAATGCCATATCTGATTAATGAACCGGAATTATAGTCAATATAACTTTAAATGTCAATAGTTATGTGAAATTTCTTTTATATCTTTTACTTTTTTAGTATAATTCTATCATAGATAAGGAAGAGAGCATAGATGAAAATAGCAAGATTTAGTAGAGTGGGTTTTATTTTAGCCGCAGCAGGGAGTGCTGTTGGACTTGGGAATATATGGAAATTTCCTTACATTGCAGGTGAGTATGGTGGTGGTGCCTTTGTGCTGGTCTATCTTCTTACTGTACTACTTATTGGCTTTTCTATTATGATTGCTGAGATGCTTATTGGATATTTGGGGAGAAAAGATACGGTTACTTCTTTTGAAGAGTTAGCCCCTAGCCATAAAGAAAAATGGAAATTTGCTGGCTTTCAAGGTTTAGCAGGTCTCTTTATAATGATTTTTTATTCAGTGGTTATTGGATGGATTTTTAACTATATTGTTACATCTATTACTTCCCTTCCTGCAACTGTGAAAGAAGCCGAGACGACTTTTAGTGCAATGCTCCACACTGATGCACTCACACAAATCTTTTACCATACGACTGCGTTTATCTGGATAACCTATGTCCTTACAAAAGGGATTAAAGGCGGTATTGAAAAAATGAACTTTTTTCTCATGCCTGCACTGATGCTCATTTTAGGAGGGATGTTTCTTTATGCTACTACTTTAGATACCTTTTCGCAAGCAGTGACCTTTATGTTTGCCCCTGATTGGTCAAAGATAAACTCCAATGCTTTTGTCGTAGCCGTAGGGCATGCATTTTTCACCCTCAGTCTTGGAATGGGGGCGATTATGACGTATTCGGCTTCTATGGAAAAGGACTCTAGCCTTGTGAAAAATGCCTTTTGGGTGGTCTTTTTAGATACTACTATCGCCATTGTTGCAGGTTTAATGCTTTTTACATTTTTGTATGAATATGGCTCTGGTCCTGCACAAGGTCCAGGCTTAGTGTTCATCTCTTTACCTGCTGCGTTTTATGAGCTTGGAACATTGGGGAATCTGTTTGCTGTCATGTTTTTCGTTGCCCTTGCATTTGCAGGGCTTACCTCCTCTGTCTCACTTGTTGAGCCAATGGTGCAGTACTTTATAGATAGATTTGGATGGAGTAGACTCAAAGCATCTATCGCCATGGGAACTTTCTTTTGGTTCTTTGGTCTTTTTGCGATTTTTTCCAATATAGACGGCTACAAAGAGTTCTTGACTTGGGGAGGCAAAAGTTTTTTTGATTGGGTCGATTATGTCACAGCTGCTATTATGCTTCCTCTTGGTGGTTTAGTTATGGCTGTTTTTGTTGGGTTTGTGATGGAGAAAGAGAGAGTTGAGACCCTCATGCGACCGCAACTCAAATGGGCATTTGATGCTTGGTATTTTAGCTTACGCTACATTACCCCAGTCGCAATGTTTATCGTGATACTCTCTTTACTTGGCATTTTATAAGCCTTAGCAAGCCCCTGAAGAGCAGGGTGAAATGCCTTGTGTCAAAAACATCGCAGTCACAGTATCTAAAGTTTCTATGTGGTTAATAAGCCATGGGATAAGTGTTGCTTCTACATAGTTTTGTGCAAAAGCCAAATCTTTACTCTCTTGAAACTTTTGTGCTACGAGTTTGAGTTCATGTAAAGCTCTATCGTGTTCCCCTTTATGCACAGGATAAGGAGGGAACATTTTTTCTCGCATCATCTCCTCTTCACCACTAAAGTGTCCTATAGTATGCTCGACAAGTTCATCGAAAATCGCAGCGACCTCATTACTTTTTTGTGCAGATATAGCCGCTAAAAGACGGTTGATAATCAATATATCTTCTAAATGGGTATCGTTCATTGATGGCATTGCCACCATTGGAAGTTGTTCTTGTGTAATCATTAGAATTGAATCATCCCATTTACTGGTGAACTTGCAGTTGCATAAGGTTTTTTAGGAATTCTTCCCGCTAAGTAGCTCATGCGTCCCGCTTGTACAGCATGTTTCATTGCTTCTGCCATAACCATTGGGTTTTGGGCTTGTGCAATCGCAGTGTTCGTAAGCACACCATCAGCACCGAGTTCCATAGCATAGGCAGCATCACTCGCACATCCTATCCCTGCATCTACGATAATAGGTAAATTCACCGCTTCTTTTATAAACACAACATTGTAAGGGTTTTGAATCCCTAAACCACTCCCAATTGGAGCAGCAAGAGGCATAATTGCATGTGCACCTGCATCTTCCAAACGTTTTGCCATAATCGGGTCATCTGAAGTGTATGCCATAATGGTAAAGCCTTCTTTTGAGAGAACCTCACATGCTTTAATGGTTTCAAGCACATCAGGGTAGAGTGTTTTTGCAGTATCGCCAATCACTTCAAGCTTAATAAGGTCTATGCCTGTTGCCTCGCGAGTTAAACGAAAAGTCGTGATTGCTTCTTCTGCTATTGTGCATCCTGCGGAATTTGGCAAAAACTTCACATTTGTACCTGCGAAAGTATCACGTAAATTCTCTTTGTCTGGGTCTGTAATGTTTAAACGACGCACAGCCACGGTGATAAGCTCACTTCCTGAAGCAAGTGTCGCCTCTTTTGTCATCTCGAATGAGTCATATTTGCCACTTCCCACGATTAAACGTGAGCCAAGGGAATATTTTCCAATTTTGAGTATATTATCCATCTATTTTTCCTAGATTTTGATTTTTCGTATTATATTGATTTTATCTTATAGATTACCTATTCCTGCTATTAAATCATCTGGTGTAAGAGAAAAATCAGCACCTGTGTAACTATGTGCCAATTTTGTATGTGCCAAAGAGGCATGAATTGCCGCATCTAAAGGGGTGTAACCCTGTGCTAAAAGTGCACCGATAAGTCCACTTAAAATGTCTCCACTCCCGCCCTTAGCTAAGATAGGTGTCCCATGCGGGTTAATATAAAAGGTATCTGCTTGCCCAATAATGACATTTGCTCCTTTTAACAGCAGGGTAACATGGGGGTATTTACTACAAAATGCTTCTGTATATTTGAAACGGTTTTTTTGCAACTCTGCTACATCTATATCTGCAATTTTTGCGCGTTTGAGTAAGGCGATGAACTCTTTTGGATGGGGTGTTAAAATCAAGTACTTGCGTTTTAAAAGTTTATTCACAATAGGCATATGAAAAATATCGGCATCTACAATGAGAGGCAGTGTATTGTCTAAAAATTCTGAAAGTTCACGCTCGCTAAACTCTTTACCTAAACCCATGCCACAAGCTAAAGCTGTACTGTTTTGAGGGAGTTCGTTACTATACATAATGGAGTACGGGATGTTTAAAGTTTGTGCATTTTCATAGCCGACAAGGGTGACAAGCCCCGTTCCAAAACGCAGGGCACTCAAAGCACTCATAATACTTGCTCCTGCCTTCTCTCCACACGCAATTGCGAGGTGTCCATAACTTCCTTTGTGTGTGTTGTTCTCTTTTCTATGAGGGAGTTTTAAATCTTCTAAATCAAGTAAATACCAGTTTGTCTCACCCTCATAAATCTCTCGAGCAATACCAAGATTGAGTACTTTTACAAAACCTAAAAAGTTTTTTGCCTCATCGCTGTACATTGATTTTTTTAAAGCACCCATCGTTAATGTTGCATCAGCGACAAAGGTTTCTTTATCGCACTGTCCATCAATTTTAAGCCCTGATGGAATATCGCAGGCAAGTTTGTAGGCATCAAGTTGATTAATTGTGCGTATGACGGCATCGACTTCACTGCTAAAGGTACCATCAAACCCTGTACCAAGTACCGCATCAACCACAACATCACAACTGTTAAGCTCAAAAGTTGTTTTGACACCCATAGCCTGTGCACGTTTATGTTGTAAAATTGCCATAGGGGATTTAGAATCTTTGACATAAAAAAGTTTAACATCATAATCATAAGCGAGGAGACGTGCAAGAGCCATGCCGTCACCCCCATTGTTTCCACTCCCACAGACAATCAAAATTTCCGATTTTTTAGGGAATTTCCCACGTATAAACTTCTCCATACCCTGTGCAGCATGCTCCATAAGCAAATCTTCACTTAAGGCAAATTCATCATAACAGCGTTTGTCTAAGGTCGCAACCTCATCAAATAATTTTTGCATCGTGACTCCTATGAGGTTAATTATAGTATAATATCCCTATGAATTACAAAAAAATTGCACAAGAAACTTTAAATATTGAAGCAAATACCCTCCTTGAAGCGGCAAAAAGCATTGATGATGTGTTTGATAAAGCGGTAGAACTAGTGCTCAGTTGCAAGGGAAAATTGATTGTAACAGGTGTTGGCAAAAGTGGTCTTATCGGGGCAAAAATGGCAGCGACCTTTGCCTCTACGGGTACACCGAGTTTTTTCTTACATCCTACAGAAGCCTTGCATGGCGATTTGGGAATGATAAGTAAAGAAGATGTGGTAATTGCCATTAGTTATTCAGGAGAAAGTGAAGAACTTGGGGCTATTTTACCCCATGTGAAGCGTTTTGAAGTGCCACTCATTGGGATGACAAAAAATCGCAACTCCACCCTTGGAAAATATAGTGATATGATTATTGAAGTGGCTGTGGAAAAGGAGGCTTGTCCTCTTGACATCGCACCCACGAGTTCTACTACTTTAACCCTTGCTTTAGGGGATGCCCTTGCTGTTTGTTTGATGAGAGCACGTGATTTTCAAAAAACTGATTTTGCCTCTTTTCACCCTGGAGGTGCTTTAGGCAAACAGCTTTTTGTCAAGGTCTCGAATTTGATGCAAAGCGACAATATTCCCACTGTTTCACAAAACACACAGATGAAAGATGCCATTATCGCTATAAGCGAGGGGAGGCTTGGAACCGTACTGATTACCGATAATGAGCAGAAACTCCTTGCACTCCTCAGCGATGGTGATATTCGCCGTGCCCTTTTACAAAAAGATTTTTCACTCGAAGACAATGTCTTAAAGTATGCCACACGCAACCCAATGACACTGAGCAACCCAGATATGCTTGCCTCAGATGCCCTTGTTCTCATCGAAGAGAAAAAAATACAACTGCTGGTCATTACAGATAAAGAAAAAAATATTGAAGGTGTGTTACATATTCACACACTTATAGAAAAAGGAATCTCCTAAATGATGAGACTCAACAAATACATAGCACACAACTCAAGCTACTCACGCCGTGAAGCAGACAAAGCCATTCAAGATGGATATGTCCGTGTCAATGGTGAAATAGAAGAAAATCCAGCAACACAAGTTGATGAAAAACTCGATGTTGTCTACATTAGTGGCAAGCAAGTCTCTCCTCAAGAGAAGTACACCGTTATTGTTTACAACAAACCCAAAGGAGAGCTTGTAACCAAGTCTGACCCCAAAGGGCGAAGAACCATTTATGATGGCTTAGATAACAAGTATAAACACTTTGTTCCTGTTGGTCGTCTTGACTTTGCAAGTGAGGGACTGTTACTCTTAACTGATGCTTCTCGTGTGGCAACTGCTTTGATGGAGTCTAATCTTGAACGTAGATATAAAATCAAAATCAAGGGGGAAGTGACTCCTGAGATGGAAGATGCTATGCTCAATGGGATGTTCATAGAAGATGCCACGGCAGGGGGGCATTCCCACTCTAAAATTACTTCTATGGAGTTTAAACCTTTTTTAGGTTATCAAATCCAGAAAAATGCACATAACTACTCCATCCTTAAAGTTGCGATTAGTGAAGGAAAAAACCGTGAACTTCGCCGATTTTTTGCACACTTTGGAACAGATATTGCCGATCTTAAACGCATCAGCTTTGCAGAAATAGAACTCAACAATCTCCCAACAGGAAAGTCACGCTACCTCACAAGAAGTGAGTATTCAGCTCTTTTCACATTTTTAAAAGCAGAAGAAAAATTAGCTCGTGAAAAAGCGGGGAGCAAGGCAAAAGGCAAAAAGTAATTGTCTGATTTTACCCAACTCCTTCGCCCAAACAGTTTTAATGAGATAGTCGGTCAAGAGCATTTGAATGCTTCTGATGCCCCTTTGCGCATTCTATGTGAAAAAAATGCCTTAGGACATAGCTTTTTCTATGGTCCAGCAGGGTGTGGCAAGACCTCTTTAGCTCGGATTATTGCTAAGGAGATGGCATTGCCTTTTTACGAATTTAACGCCACTTCTCTCAAAGTAGAACAACTGCGCAAAATTTTCGAGCAGTATAAAAATGCCCTGCAAAAACCTCTTATTTTCATCGATGAAGTGCATCGTTTAGCAAAAAACCAACAAGAAGTTCTGCTTCCTGTCATGGAAAACAACTCGGTACTCATCATCGGGGCTTCCACTGAAAACCCCTTCTATTCTCTCACTTCTGCTATACGTTCTCGCTCTATGCTCTTTGAACTCAAAGCGATAGCTACTCCTGCACTCCATACTTTAGTAAATAAGGCAAAGCAAAAAGAAAATCTCACCATCGATACACAAACGCAGGAGTACCTCGTACTTAGTAGTGGGGGCGATGCACGGGCAATGCTCAAGTTACTTGAGTTTGCTTCCAATATCTCTTCTACTGTGACACTAGAGATACTCAAATCTTTAAGACCCCAAGCACTCCAAGCAGGAAGTAGCGAAGCAGGGGTGCATTATGAGTTAATTTCTGCACTTATAAAGTCTATTCGAGGGAGTGATGAAAACGCAGCGATTTACTATCTTGCTCGTTTGATTGAAGGGGGTGAAAGTGCCGATTTTATCGCTCGACGACTGGTTGTTTTAGCAAGTGAAGATGTAGGCAATGCCAATCCGCAAGCCCTTACCCTCACCACCTCAACCCTTACAAGTGTGAGTAAAATCGGCTTTCCTGAAGCACGGATTATTTTAGCACAAGCTGTTATTTATTTGTGTGCTTCACCCAAATCCAATGCCTCTTATGAAGCGATTAATAAAGCCTTATCGTATGTAAAAGAGGATAAAATTCTTGATATACCTCAGCATATTAAACCAAATGCCGATAGTTACCTCTATCCGCATGATTTTGGCGGTTATGTAGAGCAAAAATATCTTGCACAAGAGCTCCATTTTGTCTCTTTAAAGAAGATTGGATTTGAGCTGAAAATGAAAGAGTGGTTGGAAAAAATAAAAGGGATTGTCTCATGAGTATAAAAAATAAGTTAGATATTATTACGGCCTTAATCGTTGCGTTTGCCCTTGTTATCATAGGCTTAACAATCAATCGTGCTTTAGAACAAAAGCATACTATTACACAAATAAAAGCACTCAATACACTTTCGCAAAAGTTGAGTTTACTCATTCATGAAACACAAAAAGAGCGTGGTGCAAGTGCTGGGTTTTTAGGTTCAAAAGGCACTAAGTTTATACAAATTTTACCAAAACAAAGAGTACTCACAGATAAACAAAGAGAAGCTTTGCAAAAGTACCTTCTGCATTTAGATAGCACAGAGTACTCCAAAAGTTTACAACTCGCACTTACTCTTCTTAACAAAGACTTAAGCCAATTACAAAAGATTCGTCATCAAGTGGATACATTGCATATCAGTGTCCAACAAGAAGTAAAATTTTATACAAATTTAAATAAAAAAATTCTCCATATTGTCGCCCTCACTGCCAAACTTGCAAACTCCTCTAAGCTTTCAAAAGCATTGAGTGCCTATACAAATTTTCTCAAATCAAAAGAGCGAGCAGGTATAGAGCGAGCTGTTTTAAGTGCTACTTTTAGTGCTGATAGCTTTGGTAGTGGAATGTTTCAAAAATTCATTACACTTGTCGCAGAACAAGATGCCTATATGGATGCTTTTTTGAGTACTGCAACCGCTACATCAAAAGCA
Organism: Sulfurimonas sp.; assembly: GCA_015487265.1. GTDB lineage: Bacteria > Campylobacterota > Campylobacteria > Campylobacterales > Sulfurimonadaceae > Sulfurimonas. The sequence continues at coordinate 15,025 of WFQD01000171.1, forward strand.
CTTTACACAAAAACAATGCATGCACCTGTTGTGAATGAAGTACAAAAAATGCGAGCGATCGCTATAGAGAAAGCCTCTGTAGGACATTTTGGTATAGATAGTGTGCTTTGGTTTCGAACCATTACACAAAAAATCAATCTTTTAAAACGTGTTGATGATGGACTTGCACATCAAAATGATTTGCTGCTTGCAGAGCTTGAGAGTCAATACAAAACGCAGACCTTTCTTACATTGACGAATTACACTCTTTTTACACTGCTCATTTTTGTTATTATGTTTATGATGAGTAGAGGCATTCAAAAAAGTGTTCAAGAGAGTTTAGAAAAAATAGCCTATGTCTCAGATACCCTTGACCTTTCTTATAGTGTAGTTGTTTCAGGAAAAGATGAAATTTCACATATCTCCTTGGCACTTGATAGAATGATTCAAACTTTTAAAACAACACTTGAAAATGCGCAAAAAACAACGGCAACAACAGCAATGCAAAGTGATAATCTGAGCAGAGTGGCAAAGCAACTGCATGAAAATTCGCAAAAAGAAGATTATGAAATTACTACGAGTACAGCATTAACTACACAAATTGGCGAGCAACTTCGCATTGCAGATACTGCAACAACTGCTGTTTCAGATGCTTTAGTCACAACTGCTGATTTTTTAGATAATTTTGTGCGCCAACTCGACAATGTTGTTCTCTCCATAGACACAAGTAATACACAACAACAAGCACTTGTAGAAAAAGTGGCTTCACTCACAGAACAGGCAAAAAATATCAAAGATGTTCTTAATATCATCTCTGATATTGCCGACCAAACAAATTTACTTGCACTCAATGCAGCCATAGAAGCAGCCCGAGCAGGTGAACATGGACGAGGATTTGCTGTGGTTGCTGATGAGGTGAGAAAACTTGCAGAAAGAACACAAAAAAGTTTAAGTGAAATTGGTGCGAATGTCAATCTGATTACTCAAAATATAGGAGATATTTCTGAAGAAACCTATGAGACTTCAAGTAGTATGCAAGATATTGCCACAGCAGCACAAGAACTTATAGCAACTTCTTCGCAAACAAAAGAAAATGTAGAGACTTCTAAAGAAAACGCAAGTGATGCCATGGCACAAAATCATCTTATTTTTAAGCATACACAATCGCTTATTGCAGCGATGCAAACCATTTCTTCACTCTCACAGCACAATATAAAGCTGAGAAATGATGTTGAACAGGCTGTGAATGCACTCTCTGAAGATGCACTCATTTTAGAAAAAGAACTCAGTCAATTTAAAATATAATCAAAGGATATCTATGCGAGAAAAATCACTCAAATATCACTCAATGCCAACTGCAGGAAAAGTAGAAATATGTGTAACAAAACCTGTTGAAAATGCTATGGATTTAGCCTTAGCTTACTCCCCCGGAGTTGCTGAACCTTGTTTAGAAATTCAAAAAGATGCAAATCTCGCTTATGATTATACCTCAAAAGGTAATTTGGTTGCCGTCATTAGTAATGGAACAGCGGTTTTAGGACTTGGTGACATTGGGGCACTTGCTGGAAAACCTGTCATGGAGGGCAAAGGTGTTTTGTTTAAAAAATTTGCACACATCAACTCTTTTGACTTAGAAGTCGATTTACACGATGTCGATAAGATGGTGGAGTTTGTTAAAGCAGTCTCTCCTACTTTTGGGGGAATAAACCTTGAAGACATCAAAGCTCCTGAATGTTTTGAAATCGAAACAAAGGCACAGGAGATTTGTGATATTCCTATTTTTCATGATGACCAACATGGGACTGCCATTATCTCTGCTGCGGGTGTTTTAAATGGTTGTGAAATCACTGGAAAGAAAATTGAAGATATTAAAATTGTCATTATAGGAGCGGGAGCCGCTGGACTCTCTGCAGCAAAAATGTACCAAGCACTTGGAGCAAAACATATCATCGTTTGTGATTCTAAAGGGGCTATTACTACAAAAAGAGGTGACCTGAATAAGTATAAACAACCATGGGCAACAGATGAAGATGTGACAACATTAGCTGATGCACTTGTGGGTGCAGATGCTGTTATAGGCAATTCAAAAGCAGACTCCATCACACAAGAAATGGTAAAAACACTCGCACCAAACGCAATGCTTTTTGTTATGGCAAATCCTAATCCTGAAATAAAACCTGAAGATGCACTTGCAGTTCGTGATGACCTCATTATAGGTACAGGAAGAAGTGACTACCCAAACCAAATTAATAATGTTTTAGGTTTTCCTTTTGTTTTTCGTGGTGCACTTGATGTACGTGCAACTGCTGTAAATATGGAGATGAAAATTGCCGCATGCCATGCCCTTGCAGAAATCACTAAAAAACCTGTGCCTCAGTATATTTTAGATACCTATAAGCTTGAGAGTCTTGCTTTTGGAAAAGAGTATGTTTTACCAAAACCATTTGATAGACGTGTTTTTGTAGACTTGAGTGTTGCTGTGGCAAATGCAGCCATGCAAAGTGGTGTGGCAAGACTGCACATAGATATAGAAGCGTATAAACAATCACTCATTGCAATACTTCAAGAAAAAGAAGGGATGAGTTATATATCATAAATCATCAAGCCTGAGTCTCAAACCTTTTATATGTGAGATTGGATAAGCAAAGGTAAGTCCTTTGTCATTTTTGGCAATATCGAGTTTTGCCATGATAGCTGACATCATACTGTCTACATTTTTTGTTTTTGTAATGAACATAATATGCGAGTCTGTTGTCTCTGCTGTGAGCCTGTTATAAAAATTCTCTTCATTTTCAAGGAGCATACGATGGGCATTCATGATTGTTACACCTCTTGCCCCTGCTTCTTTGGCCGCAAGTAAGGCACGCTCTTCATCTTTATGTGCCACAATGAGATGCACAGCAGAAAAAGCCATGTTGTAGGAGTGGCGTTTATTTGTCCCAAGAACATTAATGGTGGAGAGATTCATATCATGAACATCTTCAAGAGCATGGCGAAGCTCATCAATGTGTAATTTTTCTTTTTCTTGTGTTCCAATGACTCCAATTTTATCGGTAATAATGCCATAAAGCATAACAGTGAGCATAGGAAAGAGGGAAGCAAACGCAATGAGCCCAAAGCCATCTATGAGCGGGTCTCTGCCTTCTATATTTGTCGCCAACCCTAAACCAAGTGCAGCAACTAAAGGCACAGTGACAGTAGAAGTTGTTACCCCACCGCTATCATAGGCGATAGGAATGATGTACTTTGGAGCCAAAAAGGTAAGAGCAACAACAAAAAGATAGCCCGCCATAATATAATAGACTATTTCTCCCCCTACAATAATCCTATAAGCACCTAAAGAAATCCCAATAGCAACACCAAGGGCTACAAATAAACGCAGGACAAAATCATTTATTTTTCCATCGCTTATCTCTTTGGCTTTCCTTGCAATGGCAGTGAGAGAGGGTTCTGCCATAGTGGTTGAAAAGCCAATGAGAAAACCAAATGAGTATATAATCATATTATTATCGTACTGGGTAAGCTCAAAAGCCATGGTTTCACCAACAGAGAAAAGTCCCATCTCAAGCCCAACAATAAAGGCATCTAACCCTAAAATAACCAAAGCAAAACCAACAAGAACATTTTTCAAATTTTCTATAGGTTTTTTTAAAATGATGTATTGGAAGAAAAATATGATGGCTAAAATAGGGGCAACATCAAAAACAACACCAATAAGCCCTTTGAGTATGTGTAGAAGATTAAAATCAAATGCGATAGCATTGTTTTGTGCAACAGCATTGACAATCTGTGTCACTTCAGGAAGTTGTTGGCTTGCATCTATAAATTGATAGACAATAATGCCATAAAACTGCACAAATATCATAGGGGTTAAAGAGGCAAACGCAATAAGCCCAAAGCCATCAAGGACAGGGTTTCTTCCTTTAATGCTTGATGCGAGTCCTATGCCAAGGGCTGCAACAAGGGGGACGGTGACAGTAGAAGTGGTAACACCGCCAAGGTCATAAGCAAGCCCAACAATTTCACGAGGAGCAAATGCAGTTGCCCCCACCACCATAACATAACCGCTGATGATATAGTAATGGATAGGATGCCCTTTTATAATCCTCCAAACCCCTAAAACAATAGCAAAGCCGACACTAAACGCAACAACTGTTCTTAAAACAGTCGCATCAATGCGCCCAGCACTGATAGAGGCTGCTTTTTGGGCAATAACAATAAGAGCAGGCTCGGCAACCGTAGTGCCAAAGCCAATCATAAATGCAAAAAGAATAATCCACTTTGTGGAGCCTTTATGTGCAAAGTCACTTGCAAGTGCTTCTCCCACAGGGAAAATTCCCACTTCTAAACCAAGGAGGAAAACAGCAAGCCCTACACCAACAATAGCAAGCCCAACCGTTGTGCTTAACCAGTTTTGCGGAACACTCTGGATAATAGCAAGTTGAAAGAACAGAATAACAAGAACAATAGGCAAAAGGTCACGAAAGGACTCTTTGAGAAGTTGCCAAAAAGATGAAAAACTCAACATTAAGAAGCCTTTTTTATTTTTTCTACATCATATCGAAAAAAAATAAAATAAAAATGGTATAATGTCGTTTCTCATCAAAGGACAGCTGGCCGAGTGGTCGAAGGCGCTCGCCTGGAACGCGGGTATAGGGCAACCTATCTAGGGTTCGAATCCCTAGCTGTCCACCACTAATAGGTACTTTTAATCCTTTATAAGTCCATTATCTATAATTTCTTTCATTCTCTCACAGTCGGTTTCCATACAGTCGATAGAAGCTAAAATATAGTCACTCCTTTCTAAAGTGGATTTGTAGTTGATATATTTGTAACCGTTAAAAGTAACTATCATATCGAAGAATAACCGTATACATCTCCCATTACCTTCACTAAATGGGTGGAGTACAATTAGTTCACACATATAATATGAAAGTTTCTTTACAAACTCATCTTTGAGTAGAATATCTTCATAATTTTTGAGATAGTTGTCATTTTTTAGCTTGTTGAAAATATTATTTGAAAAACTCTCTAAATTTATATATGGGCAAAACATACTATCAGCTTTAGAGATATTTACACTTCTGTATTTTCCAGCCCATTCATAGAGAGAACTGAAAATTATTTCATGAGTTTTACAAAGGTATTTTTCATCAAAAATTGTATTTTCGTCTAACTCTTTATGTAGAGTTTCGTACGATTTTACAACTAACTCTTTTTCAATCTCAGTTATAAGTTTTAGGTCTTTGATATTGAGTTTGTTAATAGCGACATCACTATTTTCATAGTATATGTGATTAGATGGAGGGTAGTATTTCATCTACTTTAGTAGAGAAAGATACTCTTTAACTTTTTTTAGAACTTCTTTATCTTTTGTAGGTTGGTAACCCTCTATTTGATTAGAGATAGTCGCAGATTTTACAGCTTCTTTATATGAAAATGGTGGTTTACTCATAATGTATCTCCTGATTTTATATATGCTAATTATAACGAAAATTTAATTTCAATTTTATTAGTCCATTTTTTATAATAGTAGTAATAGTTGGGAACTAATTCTATTTTTTTTGTTATCTTAAAGCTTAAAAATATTTCTGTTTAAGGGGCTTTGTAGGGGTTCAATTTAATATAATAAGTTCGAATCCCTAGCTGTCCACCACTACTTATACATTTCCTCACCCTAAAAAATATTAGTTTTTCAGACCTATAAGTGTTTGAAGAAGTTGATCTGATGTGGTAATAGTTTTTCCATTGGCTTGAAAACCACGTTGAATGATAATAAGCTGTGTTAAGGCACGCGAGAGGTCTACATTGGAAGCTTCGAGTGCCGCTGATTGGATAAATCCGCGTCCTGCCGTTGCTGCTGTCCCTATAATAGGATCTCCTGAGTTGGCTGTTTGGATGTAAACATTGCCTCCTTCTGTTGCTAAACCTTCATTGTTGGTAAATTTAGACATTGCAATTTGTGCTAAACCAAAACTTCTTCCATTTGAAAAGGAACCTACTAAAGTCCCACTTTGATCGATTCGAATCCCGACTAAATCACCACCCGTAAAACCATCTTGTGAAATTCCTGAGGTTCCTGAAGCATTATCAAAGCTTGTCATACCATCAAAGGCATTGGCTGTTCCAAAAGAGAGATTCACTTGTTGGTCGGGAGCAGAACCATTATTAGCACTAAAAGAGATATTTGGTGGATTATAGGTTGCTAAAGACCCATCATTATTAAAACGCACGGAACCTTTTTTCTCATAAGTTGGTGCCACGGTATCAATTGTCGCTGGTTCGGGAACAGTGACTGTCATATCCCAAGTGCTTCCTGTAGCTGTATCCACAGCAGTTTTTCTAAATTCCATACGCAGAGTATGTTTTGATCCCAAGGAATCGAAAATGTCAATAGAGCTTGAATGAGTTGCTGCATTGAAAGCTTGAGAAAATGCTTTTCCTGCAGTTCCGGCTGCTAAAACAGCATTCATTGCTGACATATTTGTTGTGAATTTTGTATTTTCTGTTATCCCACCACCAGAAAAACCAGTGATTTTTAAGTTTATATCATAGTTATCTGCATTGGCAGTAGGATTGTCTACTTGGAATTTTCCTTGTGCATTGACTGAAATTGCTATTTTGTTATTTGCAGGGGTGGCACTATGTGCTTTTGCTTGTGTTTCTAAAGCAGTACGTAAATCAGCAAGTGTTTTAAACTCTTTATCAGCACCTGCAGCTGTGGTAGCACTTGCTGCATTATAAGTATATTTGTATGCGGTATGGCTATCTTCAGTTGCATTAAAAGCTGTTGTTAAACCACCAGAAGAAGATACAGAAGCAATATTGATATTGTGTGATGCAGAAGCTGTACCGTTATCATTTGTAAGGACTATTTTGTTGTTTGCATCAACTGTGGCTGCTATCCCTGTTGTTCCTGTGATGGCATTAATGGCAGCTGCTTCAAGAGAAGCATTTTGTGCAGCACTATTTGCAGCAAGGAGTGTAAAAGTTGCTGTTGCTGTTGAAGGTGATTTTGTGGGGTCAAGATTAAAAACAATGGTTTGTGTATCATCAGCAGCTGGAGTTGTGACTGCATTTGTTGAAGTTGAAGTGGAACTTATAAAAGATGCCCAGACTCCTTGCCCATTTTGTAAAGCGAAAGCATTTCCTGTTTCATTAAACATCACCCCAACATCTCCAGAGGCAATTGGATTTCCATTGGCATCGACTGCTGGTTGTGTTGCTGTAAATGGTAAGGTTGGAGTACCAGATGGTACCTTGTAAGCGGGAGAAAAACTTTTTACAATAGGACCAGAATTCAGATTTGCCTTAAGAACAACTGCTGCGGTAGGTTGTGCAGGGGTTGTAAGTCCTGGAGCAATTTTAATATCTGTAATAGGAGCAGTAGAATCAACTTTTCCTGTTGTTTTGTCTCTGAGCCATCCTTGTGCAATAAAGCCGTTGTTATCGACAAAGTTCCCCCCTGCATCAAATTTAAAATCTCCTGAACGGGTATATTTGTAAGTATTTCCCCCATCTGGAGAAATAATGAAAAAACCATCCCCTTGAATGGCAACATCTGTATTTTTACCAGAGTTTTGAATACTTCCTTGAGAAAATATACGTGTGGTAGAACTTATCGAAGATCCAAGTCCAACTTGTACAGGATTTTTTCCTCCAAGTGCCCCTTGGGGTGCTGTAGCAATTGACTTTGTTTGTGCTAGGAGGTCAGAAAAGTTTGCACGGGAGTACTTAAAACCTGTTGTATTGACATTGGCAATATTATTTGATTCGACATCCATCGCAATTTGATGCGATTGGAGTCCGGCAACACCGGAAAAAAGTGATTTTAACATTTTGAATCCTTTAAAAGTCTCTTTATAGAAAGAGATGAAGTTAAAGAATATAAAGCATGAAGTGTTCCAAGTTTATAAAAATTTTTATACACCCATTTTAAGGGCTTTTTGCATCATTTGATCGGCTGCTGTGATTGATTTTGCACTTGCACCGTAGGCACGTTGTAAAATAATGAGTTCAGTAAGTCCGTGGGTTAAATCATAGTTAGAACCTTCAAGTTTAAAATTGACAACATTGGCACCAATGATATTTTGTCCACTGGCATCTTTAAAAAATGTTGGATTACCACTGTTGGAAGATTGTTGGAAACGTGTACCACTTAAACGTTCAAGTCCCTGCTCATTTCTAAAATGAAAAAGTGCAATTTTACCTACACTACTTTGACGCCCATTTGTAAAGGTAGCGATAACTTCAGCATTTTTATTAATGGCATAGCCCCGTAAATCTCCACCAATAGTACCATCAGTTAGACTTGAACCTGGGACAACAGGACGATTGATGGAAGTAATACCATCAAAGCCTGTTCCTAGATTGATTTTTACAGGATTTCCATTATTGTTAATTGTTGTAAGAGTTGTAGAAACAAGTGCTCCCTTTGAATCAAAAATAACTTTCCCTTTTTTTGTATCATAGGTAGTACTACCATCTTTATTGGTAATGGTTGCTTGCACACTCCATTGGCTCCCAGGGGGTGTTTGCACAGTATCTTTGGTAAATGTGAGTTTCAGTTCATTTTTATTGCTTTGAGCATCTACAACATTTGCACTAATTGTCCTATCAACTGCATCTACACCAATATTTGCGAGAAATTTAGCTTTTGTTGTTGGTACAGGTGGAAAAGTTAATGATTTTGGAAACCGTAACTTTTTTTGTGATGTTACATCGCCCAATTTTACTTCATTAAGTACACTTGTTAAAACATTGTCAGCACTGATATTGCCTCCCATTGTTCCAAGTACATGGTAGCCATCGGTTGTGACTAAGTCTGCATTGGCGTCAAAGGTAAAACTTCCATCGCGTGTATAAATAGGTTTTCCATTGCCTTGCACACCAAACCAACCATTGCCATCAACAGCTAAGTCTGTGCTCCTATCAGAGAGTATAAGAGAACCATTAGATTGGAGCATAGAGCTTGTTTGCACACGTGCACCCACACCGACACTGTTATTTTGGCTACCAGCACTTGTGCTTACATTTTTTTCAAAGAGGGAAGCAAATTCAACATTATAGCCTTTATATCCCGGTGTATTAATATTAGATAAATTATCTGCTAGAACATTTATGCCTGTAGAATTTGTTTGTAAACCACTAATCCCACTATAAAAAGCTTGAGTCATCATAATAAACTCCTTTGTCTTTAGTAGACTTCTTTTATGTTATTAAGAGGGACATAGTTTGAGCCAACTTTAACTAAGGTATTGCCTTTGTCAAATTTGACAGACTCAATAGGATAAGCCCCTAAACGTGTAGTGAGTGTTTTTCCTTTTGGATTACTGTAAGTGGCGTTCACATGATAAATGCCACTTTTAAGAGCATTACCTGCAGTATTACTACCATCCCAGGTAAATTTGTAAACACCTGAAGGGTTTGTTCCTACATCAAGTGTTTTTACGGTAGCTCCATTGTTATCAGTAATCACAACACTTCCATTTTTTACATCTTGTGGAAAATAGACTTCAAATGTAGAGCTTTTTCCTTTGTTTAATGTAATTGCATCACTCCCCAAATCAGCAGTTTTTCCAATAGCTGCAATGGTTGAGAACTGTTGGGCAGTTCCTAAAGAAGTAGCAAGTTGATCGAGTGCTTTTTGAGTGTTTGTAGATGCTTCTAATGTAGCTAGCTGAGAAGTTTGTGTTAAAATTTTCTCAGTATTTGTTGGTGCTGTTGGATCTTGGTATTGGAGTTGTGTGAGCAGAAGTTTTAAAAAGTCGTTTTTTTTCAATTGACCATTAGGGTTTGTTACACCATTTGTAGCTGTTGCTTGTGCAATTGCTGATGAAGTGCTGTTTGTTGTATTGATTGCCATAATATATCCTTTATGCGTAGTGCGGGACTACAATTTCAAGAGAGGAAAGAACTTCTTCACCTGATTCTTGTTTCTCAAAATAATTATATTCATCGTGAGCTTTTTGCTCCTGATGTCTTTGTTGCTGTTGATTTGCAGCAGATTGATCACCTTGAGAGTTGTTATTAAAATTTAATGAAGCATTATTTATTCCATTATTGGCGAGTTGCGTTTTTAAATCTTGTGCATTGGTGGCTAAAGTGTTAATCGCGACATTATTTGAACTTAAATTAATATGGAGATTTTTTCCACGCTGGACGATGGTTAAGTCCACTTCACCAAGCTTTTGTGGATTGAGTTGTACTTTAACTCTTGTAAAAGGTGATTTATAATCTTCTATAGCCTGTTTAATATCTTGAGAAATATATTTTGTCATCTGTTTTGCTTCATGAATCTTGACTTCAACACTATCTGCTTTAGGAAGGCTATGCCCTTGTAACTTTGTGGCATCGGCTGTATCTTTATTTTCTCCCTTTAAAAGTGATTCAAAAGCATTTGTATGCTTTTTTGTTGCTTGAGGGGCAATTACTTTTGCCGATGCTACGGAAAAGTCTGCCGTAAGGTTTGTCTCTTTTTTGAGGGCTTTTTCTCCGCTAAGGAGTGATTTGAGTGTTTCATCTGCTTTTTTTTGTGGAGCTTTTTTACTGTTTGATACAATTTTTGTTTGCACAATCTGCTCAGTTGTATGCCCTGTTTGTGTGTGTGCTTTAAAAAGAGGGGTTGTTTTGAGTGTATGATGTAGTTCTTTTGTCGTGTTCTCATGCTGTTGGCTCTGCATTTGTTGTACACTCTCTTGTGTTTGGTTATTTTTAGCCAAGTGTAGTGTTTTTGTGCTTGTTTTGATGGCAGTAGGCTTTGTAAGTTTGGGTGCAACATTTTCAAGGCTTATTTTAGAGAGGTCGATACCCAGTTTTTGTGCAACCTGTGTTAAACCTTTGAGCGTTTTTGGAAGGGATGCAATTTCTGCTTTTTTAAAGCCATCACTCTGTATGATTTTATTTTTGAGGTATTGTTTGGCACTCAGTAGGAGTGTTTTAAACTCTTTTGGTGTGAGCGATGCTTTGAGTGTTGGATTGAGTTCTAACAGTGCAGGAACTTGTGTGATTTCTTTTGTTTGCACATTTGTCTCTGCATTGAGTAGAGTGAGAAGTGTCTCACTTTTTGAGAGTTTTTCTTTAGAAATTTTTGTATCAGAAACTTTTGCATCTTGAGGTTTTGTTTCTAAGGGAAGAATGAAGTTTCCATTTTGAATGATTTTTGTATTGTCTTGAAGTGAAATACCCTTTAAAAGTTCTGAAAAAGAGAGAGTTGGAGTATCTTCTTGAGTAAAAAGTCCTAAGGGTGATGTTTGAGAGGGTGTCTCTGGTTTTAAATCTAATGCAATCATCATATACTCCTAATTATCTCTAAGAAGGGCACATCTAAAAACCCTAATATCTCTCAGAGGGAAGAAAAAAAGATGAGATTGTGCAAAAGCTTTTTTGAGTCATAGCTTGAGCTATGGCGATGAAAAGTTTTGTGCAATATCGCTTTTTTTATCCCTCCCTTCGGGTAACACAGAGGAGCCTACACTCATCGTTACTCTTTCTCACCTTAGCTATGGCTAGGCTTTCAAAAGAGTGCCTTGATTGTAAACTCCTCTGTGTTACTGAGAGGTA
>WFQD01000172.1 GCA_015487265.1 Sulfurimonas sp.
CATTACTATTATAGCTAAAGTCGCGATTAATTTTAATTCTGGTACTAATATGTTGAAATAAAATGGTCCCATACACAAAATTGATGTTAAAAGTAAAAAGGTAAAAAATGAATTATTTATTATAAGTGAGTTTTTAGCTAATACCATACTATAGTCCATCCAATAAGTTTAATTTCAGCAACTGAGATATGGTATATTTTTGTTTTACTGTCATGATTTTGGAGTTCTTTTTAAAAAGTATAATATATCTTGTGACAACTTATAGAAAATTGGGGATTTTGATATCAACATTTTACATAACATTTTACAATCCTTCAAGAATAATCTATGTATTTTTACATATAACTTCTCTTCATACTTATTTATATATGCTATATACTCATATTTTTTATCTGGAAAATTTAGTTGCATTGTTATATAAGTAGTTTTTAAATATTTAAAAATTGCATTTTCTAAAAATGTATCTAATTCTTTATTGGTTAAAAGTTTGTTACTTTTTGCATACATAAATGGTTTTAAAATATATTCATGATTATGAAGAAATAGGTTCCAATCTTTATCTTTTTCTTTTGATAAATTATTTGGATGATATCTGTATACGGTAGTATGGTCTTGTATAATACCTACATCATTTTCTAGTGCAAGTAGTAAAAATAGTTCAGCATCACACCCTATATTAAATTCATTTTCAAATGCTTTTAACCTTAATGCTTTTGCTTTATTAAATATTATATTACATAAAGTAAAATATGGTTTTTCAGGCTCTTTTAGATAATTTAAAAATATTTGTTTTCCATCTACAATGTTATTAAACTGTATCTCAGTGGGCAACATTTCTCCGCTTGCTTCATTTTTTATATATCCATTGGAATACACCATTTTTACTGAAGCACTTTTTTTTATGAGTTCTACTGCTTTAGTTAAATACAAGTTATCTATAAAGTAGTCATCATCCGACAATATTAAAAACCAATCTCCTGTTGAGTAATCATATAAAGCTTTATGCCAGTTTTTTACCATTCCAATGTTAGTTTCATTTTTATAATATTTAAACTTATCATTTTTTAAATATTTATTAACAACCTCGGTAGTACTATCTGTTGATGCATTATCTGAGACGATTACTTCATAGTTTTCATAATCTTGTGCTAATGCACTCTCTATCGTCTGTTCTACATAATTTGCTCTGTTGTATGTAGGTATGATTATTGATATTTTAGGCTTCATATTGTTTTGACCTCTGTTTCATGATTTTTTGTCCATAGTAAGTATATATTGCGAAATTAACCAATTGTGCTAATATCAATGAATAGATTATTGCATAAATTGAAAACTCTTTTAAAAAGAGATTTGCAAATCCAAAGTACATAAGTGTAAAAATTAGATTTGTATAGATGAACATTTGACTTTTTTTCTCAACAACTAGTATAAATACACTGCCTGATTCTATCAATATAATTAATTGCCATATCATAAGCCCTACAAATATACTTTGAATAATATCTAAACTTTCAAGTGTTAGTTTATTTGCTATTAAATGTAATACATTTGGTAGTATAAAATAAACTACTATACTGCTCACTATAATTAAAGGAACTGTGATTTTCATATATTTAAATATAAGACTTTTAGCGATATTTATATGCTTGTTTGACCACTCAGATGAAAACTTTGATTGAAATACTTTTGATGATGGTCCTACAACTATACTGTTTATAATAGTAGCAATTTTCATTGCATAGTAAAAGTAAGAAGCATATCCGCTTGGTAATGATGTCAAAATATTGGTAGTTATAGGTGTGAACAAGAAGTTATGTATATTATGCCCAAACCTCATTGTAAAACTATTGTGTATAAAGCCTTTTAACTGAGAATGTCTTAAACTTATTTTTATTGGAATATTCATAGATCTCACCACAAAGAAACTAATGAAAAGGGTTACAAAAGAACCTAAAACTTTTGCATAAATAAGTAAACTTATATCGTCTGTTGTTGCATAATAAATATATACCATTGTTATTAACACAAATAGTATTGGTATAATATTCAATAAATAAGGCACTGTAAAATACATTTCTGCATTCATTAATCTTTGGTTAATAGATTGTATTGGAGATACAAGAAGTTCTAGTATGGCTATGTGAAAAAAAGAGTTTATTAATAGTGATCTGGTATCCTCTGTGCTATTTATAAAAAAATCAATGATAAATGAACTTCCAAAATAAGCAATAATAAATGTTACAACAGCAGTTAAGGCAGATACCGTTAGAGCAACTCCATAAAAGTTGTAAGCATCTTTAAAATTTTTGGCTTTAATATCATTGTAAAAAAATAAAAACTGTTCTGTTGTTAACATTTGCAATAGTATCAAAGATCCAAAAACTGCTGATGTTATAAGATAAGCATCTGTTGCGTCTGAAACTCCAAATACTTTCATAAGTAAAAAATAGTTTAAAAAACTAATCATAACTTGTGAAAGTGCTAAAAGGTTGTATTTGAATTTAAACATTACTATTTAATAAATTCTCTAACACACTTTATCATGTATTCTAAAGCATCATTACCCATACCAGGATAAAGTCCTATCCATAGGCTATCATTCATGATTTTATCTGTATTTACTAACTCACCAACTACTCTATAGTCTTTATTTAGATCCATTGTGTCAAACAGTGGATGTCTAATAATATTTCCCGCAAAAAGATTTCTTGTCTGAATCTTGTTCTTTTCTAGGTACTCAGCTAGTTCATTTCTCGTAAACTTTGCATCATCTGTAAGTGTCATCATAAAACCAAACCAACTCGGATCAGAGTTTGGTTGTGTTTGTACTAAACTTAATTCTTTTAAATCTTTAAGTCCATCATATAACTTTTTAAAGTTCTTCTTTCGTATCTCTACAAATGATGGGAATTTTTCAAGTTGAGCTACACCAACTGCAGCTTGCATATCGGATACTTTTAGGTTAAACCCAAAATGGGAGTACACATACTTATGGTCATATCCTTTTGGCAGATTTCCAAAACTCATACCGAACCTTTTGCCACAAGTGTTGTCAACACCACTCTCACACCAACAGTCTCTTCCCCAGTCTCTCATACTTAACATTATTTTCTGAAGCAGTGGATTATCTGTATATGTAGCACCACCTTCACCCATAGTCATATGATGAGGAGGGTAAAAACTACTTGTACCTATATCTCCCCATGTTCCAGTTGGTTTTCCTTCATAAGTTGAACCAAGGGCATCGCAGTTGTCCTCTATAAGCCAAAGATTATGTTTATCACAAAATGCTTTAACAGCTTTTATATTAAATGGATTTCCAAGAGTATGTGCTATCATAACGGCTTTTGATTTAGGGCTTAAAGCTTTTTCCAATTGTGTAGTATCTATATTAAAATGTGTCAGTTCCATATCTACAAACACAGGGACTGCACCATACTGGACTATAGGAGTGATGGTAGTAGGAAAACCTGCGGCTACTGTTATGACCTCGTCACCGCGTTTTACTTGTCTCTCTTTAAGAAGTGGCGATGTGAGTGAATAAAAAGCTAAAAGGTTGGCAGAACTTCCACTGTTAACTAAAAAAGTCCATCTTACATTTAAGTATCTACTTAATTCTTTTTCAAACTTCTTTGAGTAATCCCCATATGTTAACCAAAAATCAAGTGAACTGTCTACAAGGTACTGCATCTCAACTTCATCAAAGACACGACCAGCATAATTAACACGACTTGTTCCTGAAACAAACTCCTGTGTTTGCTGTGGTTTATGTACTAATTCATAATATTCTTTTGTTTTATCAAGTATTTCTTGTTTTAATTGTTCTTGTTTTGTCATTTTATTGTTCCCCTATTGTTTTGCTTATTGCTTCTTTTAAACTATATTTTGGTTTCCAACCTGGAACCAATACTCCATGGTTCCACGGAATCATAACTTCTCTTTCTCTATACTCTCGTACACCCCAAGCTATATTGAGTTTTGAATTAGTTGCTTCTTCAAAAGTTTTTGAAAGTTTTTGCAAAGTCATTCGCTCTTGTGATGTAACAGCAAATTCTTTGTTTTTAAATTTACTCGCATCTTTGCCATTAAGATGTTGAATCAAAATTTCATATGCACTCACAACATCATCTATATAGCAAATATCTATCAGTTGCTCCCCTGCAGACATTTCTAATGTTTCTCCACTCTTTGCTATTTTTTGCCAAAGATTAAAAACTTTGTTTCTTGTGTCATTTTTTCCAAATGTATCATTTAATTTAATTGTTGTAAAAATTAAATCTGAAGTTTCAGTGTAATATTTTGCAATGATTTCAAATGCTTCTTTTGTAGCACTATAAAGATTTACTGGATTATATTCTTCATTGTCATAGTTCTGTCTCTTATACACATCTGACG